>JAHEHB010000137.1 GCA_024644775.1 Deltaproteobacteria bacterium | reverse complement strand
CTAACAATAAAAATAAGATTATTAAAAAAATCGAAGAACAACAACCGGATATTATCGCGTATTCATTGATGTACGGATCTCATTGGCCCTATATCGAACTATCGAAACAGATAAGACGACTACATCCTTCGATTTATCAGATTGCCGGCGGTCCGTTTACTACATTTTATCCCGATGCGCTTAAGGAACTTTCCTTGGATGCTATTTCGATCGGTGAGGCGGATGTCTCCCTGATACGGCTCGTTGAGAAAATTAAAAACGGTGGATCTTTTGTGGAAGATACGAAAGGATTTTACTTTCAATCAAACGGGACCACAAAAAGAAACGAACTGGAACCTTTATTAGGTAATCTGAACGCGCTTCCATTCCCGGATCGAGAAATCCTTTATCGGCAAGACTCATTGCTTAAAAATCAAGAATTCAAGTCTTTTCTATCCGGAAGGGGGTGCCCGTATCCTTGTACGTATTGTTTTAATCATAAGTTTAATGAAATGTACAAAGGGAAAGGGAAAATCGTCCGGAAAAAGCAAGTCGACTATTTTATAGAAGAAATCAAGGAAACAAAAGATAGGTATGGGTGCCAGTTTGCTATTTTTGAAGACGATATTTTCGTACTCGGTGACACATGGCTTGAAGAATTTGCCCACAAGTTCAAGCAAAAGCTCGGCATTCCCTATATATGTTATGTAAGGGCAAATCATGTTAACGAACGGATCGTGAAACTACTGAAGGAAAGCGGTTGTCACATCGTTCGTATGGCAATTGAATCAGGCAACGACGTTATAAGAAATAAGATACTTAGACGAAACATGACCGACAAAGATATTATTAAAGCGTCTGATCTTATTCATAAATACGATATGAAGCTGAGTGTTTCCAATATGGTGGGGTTACCGACGGAAACCGTCGATGCCCTTTACGATACCATTAATCTAAACATCCGCTGCCAACCCGAGCATCCGACCATCCAGTTTTTTATGCCGTATCCGGGTATGGAATTGTCGAACATTGCCATAGAAAAAGGTTACT
Source organism: Deltaproteobacteria bacterium (assembly GCA_024644775.1). The sequence goes on along the minus strand of JAHEHB010000137.1, from coordinate 11,471 downwards.
TCAATGAAAAATTTCTAAACAAAATACCTAAAAACACCTGGCGGTATACCCCGTTGATTTTTGATAAGAAAACGAAGGCTGTTTTCGAAAAAACACAAAAGATTTTTTCTTTGATCGTTCGATACCCTTTCATGCGAAAATATGAAAAGGTACTCTTTTTATTACCGGATCATTTACTATATCTCTTGTCCATTGCCGTAAAAATAATAATAGTAAAAAACTACTTTCCCCCGACAACTGTGACTCTGTGGCACAGGATCAAGGTACTGGGAAGATTTTTTAGATTTTATGGATAAGAACATGGATGTTAATCCTTTAACCGGTGAAATCGACTAGTATGAATCCCAAAATTGTATTGGCGTCTGTATCGATAACGAACGATCATCTTATGACAAAATACTACTATAAGCTTCCAAGTTTGGGAATCGGCTACATAGCCGCCGTTTTAGAGGCAAAAGGGTACGATGTCACGATCATCGATAAATCGATATCTTCACACGGGATAAAAGTTCAGGCGGCGGAAATTCTTTCAATCAAACCGGATATCGTCGGTTTCTATTGTATTTCTGAAAATTTTCTTAACGTGGTCGAAATACTTAAAGCCATTAAAGAAAAATCGCCTGAAGTCATAACCATCCTTGGTGGGCCTCACATATACGGTCTTCCGGATCAGGGGATGAGATTTAATTGGATTGACTATTCGATCTGGGGTGAAGCTGAGTGGTCATTTGTTCAACTACTGGAGAGCAATTTTAAGCCGAATGCAATGGGGGAGATTAACGGATTAATTTGCCGGGAAAATGGTGGGATTAGAACCAATCCCATGGCACTCGTCGATGACCTCGATGCGATGCCATTTCCGGCCAGACATCTGTACCCACCCCTTGATATTTATAAACCGAGTATCCTGGCCTATAAACGCCTTCCGGCTACAGGGATAATAACATCACGGGGGTGTGCCCATAAATGTGTTTTCTGCCACAGCGGTAAGGGGCATTTTAAATTGAGATTCCATTCTGCCGAATATGTAGTAGAAGAAATGAAACAGCTCAAAATGGATTTTGGCATCAACGAACTGGTTGTCTTTGACGACACCTTTCTTATTAACCGACCGAGGGCCAAAAAAATCTGTGAAAGAATGATTCAAGAGAACCTGAATCTGAGCTGGTCGTGCAATGCGAGGGTTAACAATTTAGACCGAGAATTGTTACGACTCATGAGAAGCGCCGGTTGCTGGCTTGTACAACTCGGGGTCGAATCGGGAAACCAGGATATTCTGAATAGAATACGAAAAGGAATTACGCTCAAACAAGTTGAACGGGCGTGTAAAATGGCATACGAGGAAGGATTTGAAGTAAAGGCTTATTTTATTCTTGGCCATCCAGGGGAAACGGTGGACACATTAGACGATACGATACGATTTATGTCGCAATTGCCTATTCATTATGCTTCCATCAATTTTATGACACCGCTTCCGGGAACACAATTATGGGATACCGCCGAAGAATACGGAACAATCGATAAGGAGAATTTTCAAAAAATCAATTATCTTTCCGATTCCCCTGCGTTTATCCCGGATGGTCTCAACGAAGAGATGTTGACCAATAAATTTCGAGAAGCGTATTTAAGTTTCTATTTAAATCCTAAAACGGTTTTTAGACATCTAAAACGAATAAAGAATATCGAAGGGATTCGAAAGATCTTTACTGCCGGAACAATACTGTTAAGGCTTATTTATGCCAAATTAAAGGAAAGAATTCGATAATGACTACCAATTGGATAACGCACGTAACATCAAGATTAAGATTGCCATATGAAATAGCAAAATGCAGACTTTTCAACAAATACAAGCCACTGGTAGTTTTGTTCTATTTAACTGACCGATGCAATTTAAAATGTAAATACTGTGTGGGAAACTGGTCTGGAAGAAAAATCAAGGACTATACCACCCGAGAAATAAAAACAATTATCGATGAATGCATCGCAATGGGAACGGTACATTTTACAATTCACGGTGGGGAGATTTTGGTCAGAGACGATGTCGGAGAAATTATTGGTTATCTCAAGGAAAAAGGATCTTTCGTGAATCTTGTCACAAATGGAATTCTGTTGCGTGAGAGAATTGACGAATTGGCCGGAGTCGACAGCCTGTGTATCAGTCTTGACGGCAAAGAAGAAAACAATGACTTCAACCGAGGAAAAGGCTCGTATCAGGCGGCCATGGAGGCTATTTCCTTTGCCAAGGCGCGGCAATTAAAATTTGTGGTACATGCGACGTTAACCCGAAAGAGTATAAATGATATCGAGTATTTGTGCAAACAGGCCAAACAATTGGGTTATTATCAACAATTTAGTCTTCTTCTAAAACCACTCACGGAGGGCCAGTCGGTATTGGGAATTTCCGACACGGAGGCAAGGAATGCTATCCGGCAGATAATGCGACTCAAACGGGCGGGATATCCCGTGTTCACCTCGAACCGGAGCCTGAGAAACGCACTGAATTGGCCGTTTCCGTTAAGCGAGGCGAGGATAGACAAATCCAGTTTTTTGTTCAACAATCAATTGATCAGATGCTTTTATGGAAAACTGAAAATAACGATCGATGCGAATGGGTACGTGTATCCGTGCTCTTCATTGAATGACTCCTTCCACGCCCTCAATGTACGGGAGGTCGGTTTAAAGAAAGCCTTTGAACATGTGATTACCCAGAATACCTGCGAAGCGTGCTACTATCTTACACAAAATGACTGGAGTTTACTTCTAGGCGGTTCCCCGGAACAATACCTGAGTCAAGCAGTGATTCAGTTCAAAAGCATTTTTAAAAAACGAAAAGGGCTTGGCATTTGAAAGTATTTATTTCTGGTGTAACCGGAGGACTAGGGATTTCGCTGGCAGACGAATTATTGAAACAGGGCGATCAGGTACGAGGGATCGGTAGAAGAAATTTCGAATATGAAAGACTACGTTTCAATAACAACGGGCGATTTAAGTATTATTCCTGTGACACAACCGGTGCTGAAGACGTAACTAGGACCTTCGATGCGCTGATTGATGAAGATTTTCTCCCGGATAGTGTCGTTTTTTGCGCCGGCGAAGCGATCCCGGATGTTACTGAAGGATGTTATCGTTTAAAACAATATAAAGAAAATTTTGATATCAATCTATATGGCGCGTTATTCTGGGTTGAGAAGTTTCTTCCCGTTTTCATCGAACAAAAAAAAGGGACGTTTGCTGCGATTTCGAGCATGAGCGTCTATCGCGAAAGTCGAAAAAACCGAATCGGTTATTCTGCTTCAAAAATTGCACTGAATAAAACCTTTAAAAATCTGCAACAACATTATTCAAATTACAGATTAATAAAGTTTGTTGTATTTAACATGGGAAGAATGGGAGAGAAAACCGGAGTTATCGGTACCACCTATCAAAAAGCCGCCAAAAAAATATGCAAAGAGCTGTCATCATGCAATTGTAGGATCAGCTCTAATATTCCGTTTTCACAATATGTTCTGACTCAGTTCGTTCGGTTTATTCCGAATAATTTATTTCGCCGGTATCTGATGAAAAATTGATCCGACTTTGTCACACTAGAGATTCGTATAATACGTTATGCCGATACCTCAAGTAAAGCACCAGCGGCTTTAACGATAATTGGATTTAAAACGCGTTTTGAACCGATATAAAATTGATTTTGCCGATTCACGAAATTAAAATATTTGCCTTTCTTCTGTTTATACTCATTCTTTGCTTACTTCCAATTCATATATTTCTTCGAAAAATTAAAGCAACGATTCTATCCGCGGTAATTATCATCTTTTTTTTCTGGTTAAACAAGGAGTTCGTGTTCGGGGCATTGGGCGTTTACCATGATTCCCAAGGCCATGAATATATGTTGTTGTTTTTCAAACAGTGGTTTGACAAAGGCATACCCTTCGGATGGAACCCCTACTCGAGCGGAGGACAACCTTTTTACTTACTTTCAAACAGCTTTCTATGGCCCCAATGGTTGATTTTCGGTTGGTTGAACAAAATAATAGAAATAAACCCGGTCAGGCTGTTTAATTTATACTGGAGTTTTCAGTATATTCATTTCTGTGTGGGATGTTTTCTATTGTTTTTGATTTTATACGACGATTTGAGAATTTCGATATTTTGCTTCTTATCATTGGTGGGTGGTGGCATGTTTTTTGTCAATCTCGGCCAACCCACCGGGTTAAAAATAATTTATTATTATCCCTACATACTTTTTTGCTTAATATCCGCTATTCGAATACGGCAGGTTTATGGACTGTTGTTATCGATCATAATAATCGGGATCTCAATGAATCACTACATTCCGCATTATCTGATATTATGTGTTGGACTATTCATTATCTTTTCTTTTATATTCCATCGGGATAACTTGTGGCACTATTTCCGAAAGATAACCAAAAAGAGTCGACTCATCGTTTCGGCCACAGTAGTCGCCTCTGTGGCGGCTTCAACTGCCATATTTCTATATTTCGAGATGCAAAATTATATTTCACCCACTCGGGGGGGGACCGCACCGGGTGGCGCTGTACAGTATGGGGCTACGGGCTTTCAAAACTGTGTAAATGCACCGCTATGGGGATACCGGATACTTGTGGATCAGATTATCCGGTACCGGCAGAACATTCATCATGGGTACTATTTTGGTATTGTGGCCCTTTTGTTTTTACCGCTATCGGTATTTAAACATCGAGAGAAATACTATCTCGCCATATTGGCCAGTGCGGTTTCGATTTTATTGTTCAGTACCGGCAACGATTTTTGGGGGTATAATTTTTTTATTAAATATGTTCCGACATTTGATATGATCAGACATTCGTTCGGGCTTGCTCAGTTTGCCTGTCTGCTCTTTATTTGTCTATCAGGCTATGGACTGAAAGCTTGGATGATGGCAACCAACAATCGAACAATCCTTCTGTTGGCGTTATTATGCTATGTTGTAATGATTGGTTTTTCACCCAGATTTCATATCATCACTTTTGGTTTCGTCGGTATCTTGGTGCTTTTTGTATGGTTATGTATTCGTAACAGGTATCAACCTAATAAACCCACCGTAGAAAACGGCTTTTATTGGTTGCTGGTTCTTATTGTCGTTTCAGATTTGTCCTTTTTTTATGGTATTTACCCGAAGAACTATTTAAAAAACAGGGCCGTCCACCAATTGGCCGATATCGTTTATCCACAGGAAAGAACTTTTTTTTCTCCCCGGTCTCTGTTTGAAATACCACCGGATATATCACCATTGATATACAAAAAGGCATCCATCACTCACCCGTCCGATGAATTTGTATTATGGAGAGACAGATATCTCGATGATATGTTGCGATTTTCAGGGGTTCATAATAAAAAAAACAATATGCCCCTAAACTATTTCCCAGGCATGGACGGGTTTTTGTATTATTTTACGAACGATGTTACTATTTTTCCTGAAAACACGATAAAACAACAGATTATAAAAACGATTTATGAAGACAATTTGAAACCCTCCAATCATTCGGAACGGGAAGTTTTTTTTCGGGCACAAGATGTGGATTTTTCGGTATTCAAAAAAACGGTTAATGAGAAAAAAATTCCAACCCATGGAATCATAACCAAATTAGAAACCAACGATCCCAATTTTCTTAAAATTCAAATAAATGCACCCGTCGATGGATTTCTGGTTCGTTTAGAAAATTTCCATCCGAGATGGAAGGCGTATATCGACGATGAAAATACCCGTATATACAGAGCCAACTATGCATTTCAGGCGATTAAACTAACAAAAGGACACCACACGGTGAGCTTTCGATTTTGGACCCTATATCCTTTTCTGTTGTATCTGCATATTGGTTGTGTCTTTGCAGCTTGGATACTGTTTATGTGGTATCTGTATTATTTAAGCGGTTATATTCGAAAGAATGTGGCGATGGAATCGCCGATTGTATGGTCGACCGGCACTTGATGCGTCTTTGAATGAGTACGGCTCCCAAAAGAAATACAAGAAGCGCCCACCCGGCCGTTGTAATAACGATCCCCGATATGAGTAGTTTCGGTTGAAACACGAGCACGATCCGATGAGTGCCTGCCTGCACGGATACAGCGCGCATAATGTAATTGGCTCGCAGGATTTCCGTTTGCGTTTCATCAACGAAGGCTTTCCAGTCCCGGTGGTAACTATCGCTCAACACCAGAAACCCCTTTTGGTCCGACGAAACGGATATTTCGATCCTATTTGGCTCGTAAGAAATGAGCGTGAGTTTTATATTATTGCCGATATTGGAGACAACATTTGGATTTGTAAAAGACCTCGACGGTAGGGTTTCCAAAATCACCTTTGTACGAAAATCGGCAAGAGAAAATGTGGACAGTTTTTCAAACGCGCGCTTTCGACTCGTCACATATTCAAAGTCATGAACAAAAAAGAATCTCGGAAACGCATCTTTGTTTTTATAAATGACGATCTCGTCGTCATAAACCCGTTCCAATTTTGGTGTATTCACCACCGTTGCGGGTGGGAATAGAACATATTTTGTATTAATGATATCTAGCAAAGGAGAGCCGATGCTGTTAAATTGTATCCAGCGGCTGAACTTGTTCGGGACGGCACCGGGTGTTCCATTTTGGGAGAGATGCAGATATTCTCCATACCGTTTTGGATAAAAAGAGTGATAGCCTCCAATATCCGCGATGTCAAAAGCAGCAAAGGAATTGTGTAAAAAACGGCCGAAAGACATAATACGAAATAACGACGTGTCTTTTTGAAGAAACCGGATTCCTTCTGTTTCAGGGTATTCTAAGTGCTTTGGTGATGCTGTATTGTATCGTAAGCCAAATTGAATGAGATCGTATGACAATATCAGTAGCGCTAAAATCATAAAGATCGATTTCGATCTGGATTTACCCGTAAACAGAGTCATACTTAAAACCACAACCGTAATAAAAGACAAAGAAAGCGGCGTCAAAATAGTTTTAGATAATATATCAAAATGTCGTTCGACGGCGTGAAGAATTTGTTGTGGATTTAGCCAATAAATGGAATTTGCTGCCCACAATTTTCCGCTGTCAAACTGAACAAATAAGGCGATAAAGACAATGGTTAAACCCAAGGCCGACCAAAGGGAAAATATAATGGCTTTTTTATTGGGACGATCCGATAACAAAAGATTTGCGCCGATGGCTGCTAAATTTGAAAAACTGAATAGAAAAATATAGAGAATTCTGGTTGGTGATGAAAAACCCAATCCCGGTATGAACTTGGAAAATGGGTAATAAAGAGGGCTTCCCATCGATATGGTGATAGTTATAAGGGCCGTCAGTAGAAAAAACTTGATATCTCTACGACGAAAGAAGTAGGGCAGGCATACGATGACAAGAAAGAGCGTAACAATACCGCCGTAGATACAAAGCTCGCTGTAATTATTATAGGGTTGGGCATTTTTTATCCGTGGGGTAAAATTGATATCTTCAACCGGACTGCCAAAAAAATCGGGAAAAATAAGGGTCGTTAAATACTTTGCAGGGAGTTGTCCTGTTTGATGATAAAGAGACTTAAACGGTATGGATGACCGTTGGGGATCTTCAAGAAACAATAAATGACTGGTAATAAAATTTGCGGCAAGAAGTCCCATAAGAATGATACCGATTGTTGAATGAATTATAATGGTTTTGTCAAACATCTTTGGGCCGTTGTTTAATTTCGAATTCGTTAAAAATCTGTAAAACACGTATGCAGCGATAAAAAGAAATTGGAAGATTATCAAATGCGTGTAACCGCTGCTGATTGATATTGCTACTGCAAAAATAAAAAAGAGACATCTGAGAAATGTTTTTGTATTTATCCAGCGTTCAAAGAAATAAAGGGTCGCCGGAAAAGAACATGCAATAATCGGCGTCGACTCTATTTCGAAAAATACCATCACATAACCATTGAACATCCAAGACACGGCGCCAATCAATGCTGGAATCGTTTTTAGATTAATGGATTTTAAGAAAAGAAACATAAACACCCCGGCACCGAACAGATGTGCCCAAAGTGTAACATCGTGGGCTGTCGTCAATGGCAATAATAAATAGGATAAAAATGCGATGGGATTCGTATGAGGGGTATAACCGGTTGCAAACGGCGTACCACAAAAAAGAGACCCATCCCAAAGCGGGAGTGTTTTGAGTTTCGTACATAAATTAATAAAATAGTGCCAGAGATAGTGATGGTTGATAGGATCCGTTATCAGTGGATTGTTGGCTCGGAAATTTGGTGAAGATGTCGACCATGGCAGATACGTTAAAAGCGTATCGAACGCAAAAAACGTCTTTCCATAAAAGATGACTGGATGGAAAAACACAATTGACAGAAAAAGAAGAAAAGAAATTGGAATAAGCTGTTTTTTGTATAATGTCGGCATAAAATGAGTCTCTTTATGTGTCTTTTAGACGATATAAAAAGTAAATTTGTTTCTCTGTTTTTATCAGATTTAAGTGTTGGTGTTGAAACGCGATAAAATTTGCCTTTTCTTTTTCAGTAAGTGCGCTTCGATTACCCAATACAAACCGGTAATCATATAATATGTGGGTAAACCCTCTATTTTTTAGATGTGTATAAATATCCCGCGGCGATTCGGATATTTGGAGTAGTCTTTGTATTGTATAGGACTCGAAAATGGAGTCAGAATAATACGAACGCTCGCAATAGTAACCTATATTTTTCATGTAAATAAAAAAGATTTTTACATCTTTCGGTAATTCTGTGTTGATATATTGAAACATACGATAAGAGGGTAGCTTACGGGTCAGAAAAACATCTTTACTTTCGTGGCCTGCAATATAACGAAGCGGTTTGGTTTTCTGAAAATCCAAGAAAATATGGTATCCGTTTACTCCCAGGCTTATCGCCACGCCTAAGAGCAGCGCCGTAAAGATGGCTTTTTTCCGTCTATAGCAGCTAAGGGTATAACCGATTGTGATCGCAAGGAAAGGAAGTAAGGGGATGAGGTATCGTATCTGCTGAGCCGAGACCGCCCAGAACAAGAACATAAATCCGCAATAAACAAAGGATATTTTCAATGGCATCGGAATATTACGAATACCAAAAGCTGCCGGTAGTGTCAGAATAAAAATCGGCCCTAACACGCCATCGAACCGGATGCTGTGCATCTGGGCCCTGAAGCTAAGATTCAAGGGCAGTAACAGATAATCCAAAAATCCCCTTCCCATCCCCAGGCTTTGCAACCAAAGATTATGAAGTCGATCCAAATCGGCGTCCCATCCGGTACCGCCGAATAGCTTGTAAAAAAACGGATAAAACGGGTTTCCGGTTAATACCCAGTTTTTGATATAAAAGGGGCATCCGACGAGTAGTGAAACGGCAATGTAGATACAAAGAAAACAAGACGCACGGGAGTATTTCACGTCAAGTTGCCGGCAGGCATACAAGATTCCCAGACATCCCAAAAGGGGCAACATTAGCCCGCCATATTTGGTGGCAACGGCGAGACCCGTAAAGAGGGCGCATATAATGAGCCAACCGATGTGTTGTTTGTTGAACCAGTTAGTATAGGAATGGAATGACAAAAACACATATAAGGTCAACACCAGATCGGTATAGGCCATGTGTGAGGTTACGAAAACAGACGGTATGGTGTAAAAGGCAAGCAACGAAAGAAACTTAAAACGGGTTTCCGGAATATGCAGTTTAATAAATTGCCAGATGGCGACCAAGGTCAACAGCGCCAGTAGCCAGTGAATTCCTTTGGCCAGAATCCCCCCATTCAGCACCAAGCCGATTAGAAACACCATTTCGCCGTGCAGCGGATAATTTGAAAAGAGATTGCCGGGAATGAAATAAAACCCATTGTGTGTCAGGTAATGCTTGGGCACCGCCAGATGATAAGAGAGGGCATCGTTGCCGATAGCGGGCGTCAACGTCATCAAGAGGCTTAAGATAAGGGCCGGCACTAACAGGAGAAAGGCGCAGATCTCGAGATGTGAAGACGGGAACTTTGGGAAACGCGGCTTGCCAAAAAGGCGGCCAAACAGACGATAAGATGTGATCCATCCGGATACGGCAACGATTGCAAACAGCAGAAGAAGAAAATAGACAAAAGATGGTTTTAGAGATTGAAACGCGGCTAAAGCGAAAACCGCATAGCCGATGGCGCCGAACCCGATACCCGTGCCAAAAACAATCCCTTCTCCAAATGTTTGGGTTCGAATTTTAGCTCGAAACAATACGAATTGACCGACTCCGGCGGTCGCAAGTGCGAGGCCGCCCAGATAGCTCAAACATATGATATTTTGAAATATGGCTTTCTGAATAACCATTTGTTAGATTCTTAATTTCGTTTTTAATCCCTGCGCGGGTAGCAGATCTTTGACAAATTGTGAATCAATACCGTACTGCTTTTCCCTGTGCATTATCAGGCAATGGCTATGTTTCCTGGATACTGAAAAGACCTTGCAATATCGAGACCATAGCACTGGTTTCACATGTTGGACTTAAAAAAGGGTTTAGGATTTGAATTCTGTTATATTTACGGTAGATTACACCGGTCGCCCAGCGAGGGTGTCGGGCCGGGTCCTTTTAAAACTGTCATGCTTTTGCCACTGAATTTGTGAGATTTTTGGCAGGATAGGGCGCCTCGAAAGCGTAGCGGATTGGCCTATGAATTATCGTAGAAAAGGCGGTCGGTTGTGGCGCTGTTTTTTTGTCTTTGCTCACCGTCGGTGGAACGACTTTTTTATGGAGAGTACTTCCTTTTGCTGCAATTTTTTAAGTTTGAACCGTTATTTCGAGCAATTCGATTATTTTTTCTAAATCTTTTATCCAATAAAGTTTTAGCACCGAAATCGGTTGTTTCGGTGCTGCCGTAATTGTGATCTGATCAGGCGTCGTCAAAAAATTCCGAAACGAAAGCAGAATGGTTTGCAGTCGCAAATTCGTTTCTTCTTTAATTTTTTTGTCTAATTGCTTTGTGAGGGTTGCGGTGTATTTTTGAACCGATTGTCCGGAACGAACCGCTTCTGCCTGGTAAATTTTTTCTATTAAAGAGTTGTCTTTGTATGTAATTTCTCCACCATCGATTGAAACACCGGACATCATGGCGAGTGTGACCAATATGTTATTGGGTAGGAATTGAACGGTGTTAAGGTCTATGTTTTTTACACGAAGCGCCAATACGACGTGTCCAATATTTTCAGCAGTTATCTGTAGGTGTTTGACATTCAATTCTTGATGTTGTTTCAAATACGTTAATGAACATTCAATTTGAGCCTCTATTTTCTTATATCCCATCTCATCGATGTAGTGGTGAATTGAATCACCCATTTGAGCAGGGTCCAGATGGATACCATTGAATTTGAAATAAAAATCTGCTGGATTTTTTTCTTTATAGCTAGAAGTGTGGAGTACCATTTCATCGATATCGATCTTTCCATCCCAATAACGTGGCTTTAAAGTCACACTTTGCAAG
>JAHEHB010000483.1 GCA_024644775.1 Deltaproteobacteria bacterium | reverse complement strand
TCTTATTGCGCCTGCAATCCTGGGGATCTTTCTGATCATTTTATTCCCGCTGCTTTACTCGTTCTGGATGAGCTTCGCCGATGTGAACCTGCTGAGCCGAAAAGGGCCGGCCCTGGAGTTTTTAGGGATTCGTCTCCCCCTATTCAAATTTGTGGGTTTGAAGAATTATTTCGATGTTTTCACAGATTCCCTGTACTGGAGCTCGTTCGCCCGAACCGCTTACTTTGTGGCAGCCTTTGTCCTGGAAGCAACCGCCGTTGGCCTTGCCATTGCTTTGATTTTGCACGAAAAATTTTACGGACGCACCCTCATGCGAAGCCTCTTGCTGATCCCCTGGTCGCTTTCGCGTGTGGTGGTGGGGCTGCTTTGGATCGGCATTCTCGATGCCGAATTTGGCGCACTGAACGGATTATTTTTCAATATAGGAATTATCGACCGGTATATTGCGTTTTTTGAACACGGCTTCGGCGCAATGAACATTTTGGTCTTTGTCTATATGTGGAACCAGGCGCCTTTTACGACGCTTCTATTCTTGGCCTCCTTGCAATCCATTCCCGTTCAACAGTATATGGCCGCCGAAGTCGACGGGGCCACCCCCTGGCAAAAGTTCCGTCATGTAACGCTGCCCGCGCTAAAACCCACGCTTTTCCTTGTCCTGGTGCTCTGCACGGTGAACGGGTTCCTGATGCTCGACTTGATATTCGTAATGACCATGGGGGGGCCGGCCCACGACACAACCACAATTTCCTGGCTCGGCTTTCAAACAACATTTAACTTTTTTAAATTCGGCACCGGCACCGCAATTCTGTATACACTCACCGTGCTTTGTTTGTCCTTAACATGGGTGTACCACAAGCTTATATTTCGAAAGTCCGAAGCGGGGGTTTGATTTTAAGAAATGAAACAACAAACGGTTTCAAATCACGCGTATTCGTATGGGAAGTACCGGGTCAAGCTGCTGACGAACCGTCTGGTCCTATACGGACTGGTGTGTGTGGTGGCCATCTGGCTCATAGCACCCTTTATCTGGTTATTTATCACCAGCATATCTTATCAGCGCAACCTTCTGAGCCGCCCCCTGTCCTTCATTCCGCCGGAAATTACCGCTGAGAACTATCAGATGATTCTCGGTCAGCTCCGGTTTCATGGAGAAGGACAGGCCGCCCGAATCCTGCCTTCCATGTTCAATAGTATCATCGTGGCTGCCTTTACTACGGTGATCAACCTCCTTATCGGCACAACTGCAGGGTATGCATACGCGCGCTACGACTTCCCCTTGAAGGGATTCTCGCTCTATGCGATACTGTTTACCCGGATGTTGCCTGCTGTGGTTCTCATTCCGGCCTTTTTCCTCATATTACGGACGTTGGGACTTCAGAACAGCCTGCCCGGCCTCATCGTCGCCTACTGCTCTTTCACCCTTCCTTTCACCATCTGGATTATGAAGGCATACTTCGAAACGATTCCGCGGGAATTGGAAAAAAGCGCTTTTGTGGACGGATGTACGCGTCTGCAGGCGTATTACAAAATCATCCTGCCCATTTCCGGTCCGGGTCTGGTGGCCGGAGGGGCCTTCACCTTCATGCTTTGCTGGAATGAATTCATCGTCGCCCAGGTACTAAACTCAAAGCCCGGCACCACCACGCTGCCGCCCATCGTTGCCGGGATGAACGGACAGATCAACATCGATTATTCCGTCATCGCCGCCTCCGGCTTTCTTTCCGCGATTCCAGCGGTGCTGTTGGTACTCATCTTTCAAAAATACATGGTCCAGGGATTGACGGCAGGATCGGTGAAGGGATAGTGTACGACCATTTCGTTAATTAGGGGTTGAATATGGCTCGAATTACCTTACACAATCTGACGAAACATTTTGGGACGGTGCACGCCGTAGATCAACTCAACTTGGATATCGCCGATAGGAGTTTCGTCACGCTACTCGGCCCCTCCGGATGCGGTAAGAGCACCACCCTCTATATGATAGCCGGTTTAGAGCCGCCTACATCCGGGGAAATTTTATTCGACAATCAGCCAGTGACCTATATCCCTGCCCGTGAACGGGATATCGCCATGGTGTTCCAAAACTACGCCCTCTACCCACACATGACGGTGAGTGAGAACATGAGTTTCCATCTCCGTTTGAAAAAATACCCAAAGCAGGAAATCGAGAAACGGGTGCACAAGGCGGCGACGCTTTTGAACATCGAACCGTTACTCAAGCGCAGACCCTCACAAATCAGCGGCGGCCAGCAGCAACGCGCCGCCCTGGGTCGTGCCATCGTCCGGCAACCCACCGTGTACCTGATGGACGAGCCGCTCAGTAATCTCGATGCGGAGATGCGCGTCAATATGCGGGTGGAATTGAAACTTCTTCAGCGGGAATTGAACGTCACCACCGTTTTCGTCACCCACGATCAGGAGGAGGCGATGAGTATATCGGATAAGATCGCCGTCATGAGCATGGGGGAGCTGCAGCAATATGCCGAGCCTGACGAAATCTATAACCGACCCGCAAATCTCTTTGTGGCGGGATTTATTGGGTCTCCCAAAATGAACATGTTTAAGGGGAACATCCACACAGAGGGCGATAGGTATGTTCTCCGCTCGGATGACTATGAACTTGCACTGGGGCAAGAAGTGGATAAACGGCTGGGTCAAACCACCCTACCGCCCGATGTCGTTCTTGGTATCCGCTCGGGGGATATACAGCTAATCGGTGACGGGAACAAGACAACCCTCAACGGCCACATCGATCTTCTGCAGCCCGTGGGACCGGTAACCTATGCTGAGGTTCTCCTGGAGCAGGGCGTGAAGCTTATCACCAGCACGACTCCCGGGGAATTTTCTGTAGGCCAAAAAGTGGGGGTACGCTTCATCCCGCACAAAATACACTATTTCGACAAATGGAAAGGAGAGCGATTGTCAGTGTAACCAGTCGGTACGCATACGCTTTAGAACCGGATCTCGATACGCGTCGCCGTCTGCATTGTCGCGGGATTGAAAATTCGACACATCATGGTAGATTTTTGAAAGGATAAGAATCATGAAACTAACACCACGCCAGGAAAGGCTCCTAAAACTCACCTTTATCGATTTTCAGCAAGGCTCCGAATTTATCAAATCGCCACTCATCGTCGATAGAGCCGAAGGGCTCTACTACTGGAATGCGGAGGGTAAACGATATTTCGACGCCATCGGAGGTATCTTTGTCGCTGTCCTCGGCCACCGGCACCCAAGAATCATGGAAGCCATGCGAAAGCAGATGGAGGTGATTACCTTTGCACCGCCGCTTCATGGAACTTCCAACATTACACTGGATTTCGTTGAAAAATTGGGTTCGGTTACGCCGGATAATCTAAATTACATAAAACCCTTTAGCGGCGGTTCGGAGTCCACGGAAGCGGCGATGAAATTTGTACGCCAATATTTCAGACAGACCGGGCATCCCGGAAAATACAAATTTATCAGCTTCTATCAGGGGTATCATGGCGCAACCTTCGGGGCCATGGCAGCCAGCGGCACTGGAAAACGCAAGTCCAAGTTTGAACCTCAGATGAGTGGATTTATCAAAGCGTTTTCTCCCTTTCACTATCGCAATGAATTTCAATCCTGGGACGACGCCAACCGTTTTGCCGCTAAAATGGTCGAAGATATCGCAATAAACGAAGATCCGGACACCATCGCGGGGGTTATCATCGAACCCATCTGCAATACCGGCGGTATCATTACACCAACCGACGCGTTTTTTTCTATGCTGCGGGACATCTGTCGTCGGCATAACGTTATTCTGATTTACGACGAGGTGATTACCGGGTACGCTCGAACCGGAAATATGTTTGCTTCCCAAACCTTTGACGCCATTCCGGATATCATTTGCTCGGGAAAGGGGC
>JAHEHB010000136.1 GCA_024644775.1 Deltaproteobacteria bacterium | reverse complement strand
CCAACGCCTCCTTTTTTATATGATCGACTTGCTTTGTGGTTTCATGACTGTATTTATTAAGGAAGTGTTTGACCAACAACGGTATATCCTCTGGTTTTTTTCGGAGCGGTGGAACATCGATTGTAATGACGTGAATGCGATAGAAAAAATCTTCCCGAAAAGAACCTGCTAAAATCGCTTTTTCCAGATCCTGTCGAGTGGCGGATATCAGACGAAAATTTACATCAATGGATTGACTGCTGCCAACCCTGTTAATTTTCTTTTCTTCCAGAACACGCAGCAAATCGATCTGCATCTTGGAACTGATTTCTCCAATTTCATCAAGAAACAACGTTCCGCCTGATACCACCTCCAAGAATCCTTTGCGGGCTTGTACCGCCCCGGTAAAGGCTCCCTTTTGATGCCCAAACAGTTCGCTTTCCAAAAGAGAATCCGGTATGGCGCCACAATTGATGGCAATAAAAGGGTAATTTGCGCGGTTACTTTTGGCATGAATGGCTTTGGCGATGAGTTCTTTTCCGGTTCCTGTTTCTCCGGTTAGCAGAACAGAGGCGTCGGACTGTGCCACTTCCGGGATAAGGGTAAATATTTTTTCCATTTCAGGGGATTGTCCGATTATGTTATCAAAACGGGTAATTCTGTCCAGACGCTCCCTGAGATAGTGATATTCGGATGCAAGCTTTTTTTGTTGTGAAATCCTTTCCATAACGAGAGAGAGGTGATCCGGCTTGAATGGTTTGAGTAGATAGTCGCTGGCTCCCAATTTCATTGCCTTTACCGCGCTTTCAATGGAACCGTAAGCCGTGATGATAATAACGATGGTATCCGGGTATTCTGCTTTAACTTTTTCCAGTAATTCAATACCGTCCATACCCGGCATTTTAATATCTACAAACAAAAGCTCAAACGGATCGATTTCCAGCTTGTCCAATGCCTCAGTGCCGCGGGAAGCGGTTTCCACAAAATGACCGGATTTTTGAAACCAGTGGAGGAGGGATTCGCGAACGATCATCTCATCGTCTACAATCATTATGTTCATTTTTTCATCCATGACCACCTCGTTCATCTATATAATTTGGCTATTGGGCAGGAAAATTCAGTTTAAATATCGTGCCGTTGCCGATCTTGCTTTTTACGATGATGTTTCCCATATGATTTTTCACCACCCCGTAAGTAATCGATAATCCGAGACCGGTACCCTCACCTTCTTCTTTTGTCGTGAAAAAGGGATCAAAAATATGATCTTGATTTTCAGGCGAGATACCATAACCGGTGTCTTGAATTTCAATCTGTATCGAATTCTTCTCACAGTCTAAACGGGATGCCACAGTCAGTTGCCCACCCTGGGGCATTGCCTCAATGGCGTTGAAAATCAAATTCAGAAAGCATTGTTGCAAATGATGGACATCGCCTTCCATGAATAGGTTTTTTGGAAACAGGTTCTTGATGAGTTTGATCTCCTGCAGTTCCATTTTATGCCGGGTCAGTGTGATGACGACCTCTAATATGTCATTGATATCTATAGTTTTATATTCCATTGGAGATTCCCGAGAAAAGGACAAAAGCCCCGATACAATGTTACCGCAACGCTCCAACTCCTGAGACATAAGAGACGTATATTTTTTAAAGTTTTTTAAATCATCCTTGCTCAGATCACCCTCCGCCAACGTATCCCCCATGAGATGACTAAACGTCAATAACCCCTGAATCGGATTATTGATTTCGTGGACACAACTGGCCACAAGTTTTCCGAGTGATATCATTCTGTCTTCTTGGATAAGTTTGTTAAGATCCGCTTTTAATTCTTCAGTTTTCTTTGCCCAGTGTGATGATATCTGTTTTGTGATATCCCGCCAAATCTCTATGACTTTTGTAACTTCGCCGTTTAGGTTTTTAACGGGATACGTCACCAAGTCATAATACATCGTGTCACTTACAGAAGCGAGATTTTTATTGATGACATGTGCCGACTCTCCGGTTCTCAACGTCTCTATCATCGGACATTGAAAGTCCGGCTGTGCGGTTGAGCAAGGAACATCCAATCCATGGATTACCTTATGGCAGTGAGCACCGATGATCTCTTCTTTGGGTTTTTTAATCTCATCCAAAAAGGCCTGGTTTACATCTGCTATGGTGAAGTCAGTATTTAAAACGACGATGTGTTCGTTGGTCTGATGAATGAGAAAATTGGTTATCATTTTCTCAAGCGCAATTTGTTCTTCTGCTGATTTCAGTCGTTCATTAATTTCATAAAAGGTCCACAAAAGTCTGCTGATATTGTGATCCAGCACCCCGACACGCTCTGGCTTAATTTTTATGAGTTCAATTAGAACATCATGGTTATTTGTCAGTTCAATAATACCGTCGAGGTTTTTGATTTCAAAAAGACCCTGAAAATTGTTTGTTGTATGAATTCCAAGGGATTTGGCTAAAAGAAGACCTTCTGCCTCCGGATTAATGTCGCATACGCAGACAGGTTTGACATCCAAGTACTGAAAGGGTTCTTTTTTAAGAAGCTCTAAAAAGGCCTTGCAGGCCTTACCCCCTCCCACAATCCCTAATCTCAAGGGCATTTTTTGGGACACATTGTTTGATGCCTCAATTAAATTCTTCAAAGCATATCCTTTTATGTCATCGACGTAATAGATAACTATTGGCTATGCGATTTCTTCAAGCACGGAAGCCTCAATCATCGCCATAATCTGCTCTGTATCAAACCCTTTTTGGTGAATGGCTCCTGAGCGACAGGAAGCCACACAAAGTCCGCATCCCTTGCACAGGGTTGATTGAATTTCCGCCTTTCCGGTTTTTTCATTAAAATTGGCCGCACCGTATGGACAAATCGAAACACATACCCCACAGCCGCTGCAAAAGCTCGGATTGACGACCGACACGGTTCCGCTTACGTTTCTTGTTTTTGATGTTAGAATCGTAATTGCCCGAGCTGCCGCTGCTTGCGCCTGTGCGTTGGATTCATCGATGGGCTTTGGGGAATGTGCTAAACCGCAGACGAACACACCGTCGGTGGGAAAATCAACCGGTCGGAGTTTTACGTGGGCTTCTACAAAAAAACCATCTGCATTTTGTGGAACCCTATAAAATTGAGAAAGGGGATTTTCCTTTTCAGGGACAATGGCAGCAGCCAATACAATAAGATCAGGCCGAATTTCCATCCGACGCCGGAGTACCGTATCTGTAAATGTCACGCTCAAATCCTCACCATCGGTTGTCACGGATAGTGTTTTGTCGGCATCGTAACGAACGAACACGATTCCCTCGGATCGTGCCTGTCGATACAAATCCTCTCTTAATCCGTAGGCCCGCATATCCCTGAAGAGCACAAAGATATTCATTTGGGGATTGAGGGCTTTTAGTTTGAGGGCGCTATGAATCGATCGCGTACAGCAGACTTTAGAACAGTACGGTCGTTCCGGTATCCGCGATCCGACACACTGAATAAATACCGCCGTCTTGTTTTGGCTCAGGCAGGGATCGTTTTGGATAAACCGTTGCTGCAACTCTAATCCGGTAACCACACGAGAATCCCGCCCGTAAAGGTAGCCATCCGGCTCAAGTTCTGAAGCACCGGATGCAATAATGGTAACCCCATGCTCCAGAGTTTGCTCTTTGCCGCATCTTGCTATGGTTGTTTTGAAATTACCGATAAATCCTTCCACCGCTTCGATTTTAGAATTTGAAAATACCTCTATGTCTGCATCCGACGTGACGGTTTCGATCAATCCCGTGAGATACTCTTGAATATCTTCATCTTGCCATGTTTCATTGAGTTGTCTTGCTTGACCACCCAAACAGTCGGTATTTTCAACCAGATAGGTATGGTAGCCCTGTTCAGACAGCGTTTTGGCTGCGGTCATGCCGGCAATTCCGCCGCCAATCACGAGGGCCCGCCGGTCAACGGTTAATGAAGGTTCGGTCAGGGGCTCCAACCTCCAGGCTTTAACAACAGCCATTTGAATTAGATCCTTGGCTTTCTCTGTGGCTTTCTGAGGATCGTTTTTATGAACCCAGGAGCATTGGTTGCGGATATTGGCCATCTCAAACAGATACTTGTTGATGCCGCTGTTGATCAATGTTTGCTGAAACAGCGGTTCATGGGTTTTCGGCGTACAGGCAGCCACCACCACCCGATTAAGCTGATTTTCTGTTATGGTTTTGGACATCCGATCCAGCGAATCCTGCGCGCAGGTAAACATGTTTTCCGTTGCATAGGCAACCCCTGGTAACTTCTTTGCATGTTCTACAACCGCAGGTACATCCACAACAGCCGCAATGTTGGTACCGCACCGGCAGACAAACACTCCGATGCGAGGGGGTTCACCTCGGATATCTTTTGCTACAGGTACAGATATTTTTTTGGTTTGTGTCCATCGGCACTGAGACAATTTGCTTCCCACCACTGCCGCTGCAGCGCTTGATTCAATCACCGAAGAAGGAATGTCCTTAGGAGATCCAAATGTCCCAGATACATAGATACCGGGCCTTGAGGTCTCAACCGGATGAAAGCTATCTGTGCGGGCAAAATTGTAATGATCCAATTCCACACCCAGCCTTTCGGCAAGCGCTGCCCCTTCTTTAGTGGTACCCAACCCCACAGACAGCACCACAATGTCAAAACCTTCTTCCATACGCATACCGGCGGCATCGACATATCGAATACGGCTCCTGCCGGTGTCCTCGATATGAGAGATGTGGGTAACCTTTGATTTGATAAACCGAACGCCCAGCTCGTCTTTGGCTCGGTTGTAGTAGCGTTCAAAATCTTTCCCATGGGTTCTAATATCGATATAGAATATTGCGGCATCTATATTCCCTTTGCTGTGTTCTTTGGCAAGAATAGCTTCTTTGACCGCATAGGTGCAGCACACGGCAGAGCAATATCCCTTGGCGCCAAGGTGTTCATCACGGGATCCAATGCACTGCAACCAGGCAATCTTTTGAGGCTCCTTTTTATCCGAAGGCCGGACCAGATGCCCGCCATAGGGACCGGAAGCTGAAAGAATCTTTTCAAATTCCAGGCTGGTTACAATGTTGGGGTATTTTTTATACCCAAAGGTATCATGAAGGCCCGGGTCATAGGGCTCAGCACCCTGGGTCAAAATCACCGCTCCCACATGAAGCGTAAGTTCCTTTTTTTGATCGTTGAAGTTGATGGCATTCATCGGACAAATTTTTTCACAGGCCCGGCATCTTCTCTTGGTAAGATAGATACAGTGCTCGGCATCGATGGCGTATTTTAAGGGTACTGCCTGGGCATATTTTATATAGGCTGCCTTTCGCGTGGTAAGTCCCCCGTCATAATCGTTCGGGACTTTTTTAGGACATTTCTCTGCGCATTGTCCACAGGCAATGCATTTGTCCACGTCCACATACCGCGGATATTGGGTAACCTGCCCAGAAAAATTGCCTGCCTCTCCCTCTATGGTGTTGACCTCAGAAAGTGTCAGCAGCTCGATGTTAATGTGCCGGCCGACCTCGACCAGTTTGGGAGACATAATTCACATGGCACAGTCATTAGTGGGAAAGGTTTTATCCAGCTGTGACATCAGGCCACCTATGGAACTGGTGCGCTCTACTAGATACACATAATAGCCGGTATCGGCTAGATCCAAGGCTGCCTGCATGCCGGTGATTCCACCACCAACCACCATTACTGCACCAATTGGGTCCTTTGACATTGTTTGATTCCTTGACAGCAATCTGATCGAAAAACCGTCGTTATAGTATTTCTTTTATTTTCTAAGAGCATGAAATATGCCATCAAATAAAAAGGTAAATAAGTAAAGAATTTCAGGTGCTTAGGGAAATGAGGGTTCGTGAACGGTACTGCTTAAAAGCCGAATTTCGAAAAATTTCTAAATTATTTTCGAAGAATTTCTAAATTCAGAAGCATTACATATAAATTTAAGAAGCATAGATCGTTCTATGAGAATAGAAAACGAATATGTGATTAAAAGAAATTACTATAGATATTATGAGATAGATACCATTTCGGAACGTAACGATAAACGAATAATTACCCCTGGTATATGTATTGCAGAACGAATTATAGAGACAACAAGTCACCAGACGATAAGAGTTTAAGGTCATAGATCGTAATTTCTCCGCAAGAAGCGAAGATGTGTTGTTGAAGTGAAACCACCGCGGTTGAACTTGGCTCAATCGCGATTAAATCGAAAGTAACATGGAAATACAACGACAGTCTGAAATATTTAAGGCCATGACACGGCCTGATTTCTATCCTCATTCCGTTACAGTCATTGAATCGCGTGATACACATATCTCCAAGGTGTTCTTAACGGGACCGTTTGCATACAAGATAAAAAAGGCAGTCAATCTTGGGTTTCTTGACTTTACCACACTCGAAAAGCGACGGCATTTTTGCAAACAGGAATTGATCTTGAATCGCCGCCTTTCTCCGAATGTATACATTGGTGTTGTGGCGATAACATTCAAAGACGGCCGGTATTACTTGTCAGGACCGGGTACTCCCATTGAATACGCAGTGAAAATGCGCCAACTTCCCGAAGATCGTTCGATGTTGCGATTGCTGCGAGACAAAAAACTCGACTGTAAGTCTATAGATGAACTGGCCCGCACCCTTGCCGAATTTTATAATCAGACTTTAACAGGCGGGAGAATCGACACCGTTGGCTCATGGGAAACCGTTTGGGCCAATTGCCAAGAGAATTTTGAACAGACAGAACCATTTGTAGAGGAAATACTTGATAAGTCCATGTTTCAAATTATTCGAGCTGCCACTCGATCCTTTTTGCTGCGGCGGAAGGCGCTCTTTCAGCGTCGTATAGAAGATAAAAAGATGCGTGATTGCCATGGTGATTTGAGAACAGGACATATTTATTTTACAAACGGCGTTCAGATCATCGATTGCATCGAATTTAACAACCGTTTCAGATATGCAGACATCACCTCGGATCTTGCCTTTTTGGCTATGGATCTCGATTTTGAGGGATACCCTCAGGCCGCACAGAACATCGTTGAAAAGTATCTTGAATATGCAAAAGACCCGGAAATGTTCATCCTTCTTGATTTTTATAAATGTTATCGGGCCTATGTCAGAGCCAAGGTCAATTGTTTTCGCCTTCAGGAGAAAAATCTTGCAGCGAATGAAAAAGCGAGACTTCTCAGGGATACTCATCGTTACATGAATCTTGCCTTTGGCTACGCTGTCCGGTTTAGCCGACCCACTATATGGGTCGTTTGTGGTCTGCCGGCTTCGGGAAAAAGTACCATTGCCACCGCTCTATCTAAGATTATCAATGTGAACGCATTGTCTTCCGATGTTGTCCGTAAGGAATTATTCGGTATCCAACCGTTTGAGTCGAATGATTTGCCATATGGAAAAGGAATCTATTCAAAAGGGGCGACGTCTCTCGTATACGGTAAACTTCTGATGCTCGCACAGGAAGAGATCGAAAAAAGTTGTTCGGTCATATTAGAGGCAACCTATGGGAGTCACCATCAACGCGATGAAGCCATACGCCTGGCAAGAGATATGGATGCAAATATCATTTTTATCGAATGTGTTGCTTCCTCTTCTACATTGAAGAAACGTCTTACGAAACGGAATTCACTAGCTACGATATCCGACGCACGGTTACACCACTTAAAAAAGCTTAGTGCGAATTTTGAATCTTTAACCGGCCTTCGGGATGAGTTGCATATCCGTGTTAGTACCGAAGTAGCGCTCAATGAAAGTATGAAACAAATTCTATCCCACGAATATGTATCGATTTTCCAGCAAACAGCTGAAACACTTCAAAAAATCAAAGGCATTCCATTCTATTCTGACCTAAGTTGAGCGATTGTCGAGGTCGCAGATCCGCCTCTGGAGGGTTGCCGCAGATGAGCATAGCGAAATCCCGCTCTGCGGCGAAGTAGGATCGGCAATTTAGGTCTGATTCGATAGCAGTCGTTTGAACCGCGTTCTCAATCTTTTTTATCGTTGCTATTTTCAGAGCGAATAATGAACAGCGGCCGATTTATATGTTGCAACAGGCCGGCTGCAACGCTCCCGTAGGACATGCGCGGCAAAGCACTCAAGCCATGACTTGCCAGCGCAATAAGATCCGAATCGAATTCATCGGCAGCGCTCAAAATAGCCTTAACGACAGGGCCATATGCAACTTTCATGTGCGTTTCGATCCCCTCTTTCCGGAATTCCTCTCTTTGTTCAGCTAAATAAGACTCGGTCCGTTTTCTACTTTCGTCGAATTCAGCATGATATTTCTCCATGTCGACGACTTCATCCCATCCCAGCGTTACCGGTTCTTCTTCAACCGTAAGGAAGATAACTTTGGATTTATAATGCGAAGCAATGTCCCTCACATGAGGTAAAATCATCTCCGCCCGCCTAGAACCATCCAATGGTACCAATATGGTTCGATACATATGAGCCTCCTTTATCGTTAGACCCTTAAACGGGTCGGTTAAGGATTTAAACGGCGTTGTCCTTCCCCTTTTTTTGCTTATGCATGATGTGTACCATGAACTTATGATACCATACATATAATTATTTTAGATAGTTAACGCTTAGTTACTTATTCCGGATTTTTTGACGATGCAATTTTAGAGAAATCTCGATTTTTTTTTCGCAAAATTTCTAAATCAAAACGGTATTCACGAGATCACTAAGAACAAAGAATAACTCAAAAAAAAGAAAATTTGTAGACATTAAGAAAAAATGCGGAGGCTACTGGAATCGATTACTTTGTCTGTTCAAGTACTTATCATGTCTTAACGTGATATTTGTCCACAAGATAAATCCCCATAATCTGCTAATTTGTAACCCTCATAATGACGGGGAAAAATTATGATTTGAAATCATATTTTTGGCACAAAGGTTGCTCTTTATTGATTGATAGATTGTAAGTATTATCACTTGTTAGTCATAATAAGGAGATGATTCGGATGTCTAAAAAATGGGTTTATCTTTTCAGTGATATCAATCAGGCAGAGACATACATCGGGGGTAATTGGGAAGATGTCCGCGGCCTTCTCGGGGGTAAAGGCGCCAATCTGGCAGAAATGACGCGTATGAAAATACCGGTACCTCCCGGATTCACCTTAACGACCGAGGCCTGTAATGCATACCTTGTGTCCGGTGGTGCGTTTCCGGAAGGGATGTGGGAAGAGATGCTGGATGCGATAAAAGCTGTGGAAGCTGCGATCGGTAAAAAATTCGGTGATCCAAAAAATCCGTTGCTGTTCTCCTGCCGGTCCGGTGCGAAATTTTCCATGCCGGGTATGATGGATACCGTACTTAATATCGGCTTAAACGATGAAACTGCTAAAGGGATGATAGAACAGACAGGTGACGCACGCTTTGTATACGATGCTTACCGCCGACTTATTCAGATGTTCGGAAGCGTCGTGATGGCTGTGCCGGATGACGTGTTTGAGGAAAAAATCACGGAGGCACGCATTGACGTCGGTGTGAAAACGGATGCTGAGTTACCTGCCGACGCCTGGCAGGCAATCGCACAGGAATTTAAAGCAATTTTCAGGGGCTACACCCATCATCATTTTCCAACCGATCCCTATCGGCAGCTCCGGCTTGCCGCAGAAGCCGTATTCAAGAGCTGGAATGGAAAACGGGCGATTGACTATCGCAAGGCTGCCGGTATTTCCCAAGATCTTGGCACAGCGGTGAACATCCAGACCATGGTTTTTGGTAATATGGGAAATAACAGCGCAACCGGCGTCGCCATGACGCGGAATAGTTCAACCGGAGAGAAGCGAATTGAAGGCGATTATTTGATAAATGCACAAGGTGAAGACGTGGTTGCCGGTATCAGAATAACCAAGGACATCTCGCAACTAAAGGATGAGATGCCGGAAAACTATAACCAATTTGAGAATATTGCACATCAACTTGAAATACACTATCGCGACATGCAGGATATGGAGTTTACGATTGAAAAAGGAAAACTTTGGATGCTGCAAACACGCGACGGTAAGCGAACCGCCCAATCTGCGGTGCGAATCGCTGTGGAGACGGCCGAAGAGGGATTGATTACAAAAGAAGAGGCGGTTCAAAGTATTACACCCGATCAGGTGGATTTCTTTTTGCATCCCCAATTTGATTCACAAGCAAAAAAAGATGCAGTGGCAGCAGGCCATTTGCTGGCGAAAGGACTGAATGTCTCACCGGGCGCAGCCGTTGGTGTGGTGGCATTTGACGCCGACCTTGCAGAAGCATGGGCAAAGAAAGAGGACAAAGACGTCATTATGGTCCGGCCGGAAACCAAACCGGATGATGTGCACGGAATGCTGGCGGCGCAAGGTATTCTGACCAGCCGTGGAGGCAGGACGAGTCACGCCGCACTGGTCGCCCGCCAGTTCGGTAAACCCGCTGTCGTAGGGGTCGCAGCACTGGATATTGACATCAATAACCGACAGATGATCGTAAACGGTGTTGCCATTAAAGAAGGAGACTGGATCTCCATCGACGGTGCCGGTGGCGATGTTTACAAAGGCAAATTAAAAACCATCGTACCCGATATCAAAGATTCCTGGTTAATTAAACTACTGACTTGGGCGGATGAGATTCGACGACTCGGTGTGTGGGCAAATGCCGATTATCCGGAGGATGCATCCCGCGCCCGAGAATACGGCGCAGAAGGAATTGGTCTTTGCCGTACCGAACACATGTTTTTTGAGACCGATCGGTTGCCGTATCTTCACAGGATGATTATGACCGATTTGCCGATCGAGCGTCAAAAGGCTCTTGATTCGTTGCTACCATTTCAAAAGGAAGATTTTACCGGTATTTTCAGGGCCATGGATGGGCTACCGGTCATCATACGCTTAATCGACCCGCCGCTTCATGAGTTTCTCCCCAACCATATCGATTTATTGAACAGTTTGACGGATTTGAAAATTCGTCTAAAAGAAACCGGCACACTAGAAGAAATGGATAAACTATTGCACGAATTTAGTGAAAAAGAGCAGATGCTCAAAAGGGTTGAGAGCCTCCATGAGTCAAACCCGATGCTTGGAACCCGCGGTGTGCGTCTCGGCCTTCTCATTCCGGAACTGACGCTCATGCAGATACGCGCCATATTTGAAGCCGCCTCCACCGCAACCAAAGAAGGGGTATCGGTACATCCTGAAATCATGATTCCATTGACAAGCCATGTAAACGAATTAAAGGCGGAGCGAAAACTGTTGGAAGACGAAGCAAAAAAGGTGATGAAGAAAGAGAATGTTGTGATTAATTATAAATTTGGTACCATGATCGAAGTACCCAGGGCGGCACTCACTGCCGATCAACTTGCTGAATTTGCCTCCTTCTTCTCATTTGGAACCAACGATCTTACCCAGACGACTTTCGGGATTTCTAGAGATGACGCCGAAGCGGGGTTTCTGATCCGATATTTGAGAACGGGAATTCTTGATGAAAATCCATTTGCAAACCTAGACCATGATGGTGTGGGGTGGCTAATGGATATTGCTGTTAAAAAAGGCCGCTCGGTGAATCCGGATCTTGAATGCGGGATTTGTGGCGAGCATGGGGGTGATCCGGAGTCTATCATGCAGTTTCACGATCTTGGGCTTACCTATGTTTCCTGTTCACCTCTGCGAGTCCCGATTGCGCGCCTGGCTGCTGCCCATGCAGCGTTGCGTAAAAGAAAGATAGAGTAAATAGGGAATTTGATAAAACTCTATTTATTTTTATGGATTTATTCATATTATGATATACTAAATTCAAAATCGTTTCTCGACATTTAACCCTCTCATTTGTGGAGGGGATATGAGTTTAAACTCGAATAAAGCCTCTATCAGGACGAATTTGTATGTTGAGATAGGGGCTTTTTTGATTTTTATTATAATCCTTGCCTTTAAAGAAATTGCTGGAAAACAGGCGCTTTCTCTGAAAGGATAAATCCATGAAGGATGAGAGTGAGAAGTCAAATCAGTTGAAAAAACTACGAAACCGGGCAGAGCAATTATTTCGCCAAAGCCCGGAAGGCATCAACGATATTCCGCTTGACGATGTCGAACGGTTGATCCATAAACTGCAAGTTCACCAAATTGAACTGGAACTGCAGAACGACGAACTTCGAATGGCGCAGTTAGAGTTGACGGAGGCCCGGGACAAGTACTCCGAACTGTATGACTTTGCGCCCGTGGGCTATTTTACCCTGGATAAAAATGGCCTAGTGAGGGAGGCGAATTTTACCTGTGCCAATCTGTTAGGCGTTGATAGGCGCGATTTGATTCAGAAAACATTTTCACGCTTTATAGCACCGGACTTTCAGGACCGGTTTTATTTCCACCGCCAACGTGTTGCTGAAACAGCAATCAAGCAGACTTGCGACCTGCAGCTTGTGAAAAATGACGGTACATCCTTCTATGTTCAACTCGAAAGCACAGCGGTGCAGGATGCCGAGGGAGATTTAAGTCAACTTCGAACGGTTATTACCGATCTCACCGAATACAGGCGAGCGGAGGAAACGCTGCGAACCAGCAAAGAGACCATTGAGGCGCTATTGGATG
>JAHEHB010000135.1 GCA_024644775.1 Deltaproteobacteria bacterium | reverse complement strand
TCGATTACGGTCTTCCCTCCGACGACCGTAGACGGGGTCTCCGATAATTGGGTGCTGAATAGCAGAACAGTGAACTCGGATTTGGTGAGTGCGACCGGTCTTCAAATCAAGCTCCAGCAATGTCACACCTTTAAATTTTTCCCGAACTACCCAAAGGGTTTCGGCCCGGCGCCCCCTGTGTGTAACGGTTGACATCTTTTTGCGATGAACCGAGTGTCTGCCGATAGGAAGGGAGACCTCACCTTTTTCTGCTTTCATCTCCCCTCGAACCAATGCAAGATAGGTCTTTTTAATGGTCCTTGATTTAAATTGATTGGCTAAGTGCTGATGAACGGCGCTTCGTTTCGCAACAACCAACGTACCGGAGGTATCTTTATCGAGTCGATGCACAATACCCGGTCGAGGTGCGGTGCCGACACCTTCGATTGAAGGGAAATGATAAAGGAGCCCATTTACCAGCGTGCCGGTTGGATGGCCGGGGGCAGGGTGAACAACAAGCCCGGGGGGTTTGTTTATGACGATAATATGCGGATCCTCATAGAGGATATGAAGTTCAATGAATTCCGGTTTGAATGAAATCGGCGCTGGGGGCGGTATGATCCCTGTGACTTCGTCATCGGTTTTTATTCGGTAACCGGGCTTTTTTGGAGAGCCCTGTACGCTTACCAGGCCATTCCGGATAAGATCGCCCGATGTCGTTCGGGAATAGTCTGCGAGACGCGAGGCGACGAATGCGTCTAAACGCAAACCCGCCTCATGTTTATCGACAAGAAATGTAAAACTGCCACCGCTGGCCATCTAATTTAAAAGAATTAACTATCGCAGGTAAATAGCGTTTCGATCTCAGAGATAATGGTGGCTTCGTCTGTATTTTTTGCGGTGGAGAGTTCTTTTACCAGCAAGAGTTGAGCGGTATCGTACAGTTTGCGTTCTCCGAAAGAAAGATCTTTCGTCAGTTTTAGGAGTGAAAGATCCCTGAAAACTTCTGCCACGTCGTACAGAGAGCCCGTCTTAATTTTATCCATGTATTCTCTGTATCGACGATTCCAGGTCTGGTTTTCGTTGGCTGTCTCCTGTTTTTGACTCATTATCTCATACACTTTCGGGATATCTTCTTCATCGATGATTTCTCTGAGTCCCACCGAATCGACGTTCCAGGTAGGGATCATAATCACCATGCTGCTTTCGAGCACTTTCATGATATAAAAATCATGTTTTTCACCGTTGACAACCTTACATTCTATGGCTTCGATTCGCCCAACACCGTGGGCAGGATAAACAGCGAGATCACCCGCCTGGAATTGCCGCAGTTTTTGTTTGATTAGTTCTGACTTTGCCTCCATTCCTCTCCTTTTCTTCCCGACGATTAAAAGGTTTACAACAAACGTTGGTCAGTGAACGAAAAATATGAACATCGATTTTATAACATCCCTTCTGGAAACAATCAATAAAAAAAAGGATTGGCGAAAACCTGCGCCAATCCTCTTTTAATACGGCTTTAGTCTGGGATACGTGTGTTAATTACATCAGGAAGGGCACCATCAGCAGCGCCACCACATTGAGTATCTTAATCATCGGATTAATCGCCGGGCCGGCTGTATCCTTATACGGATCCCCGACAGTATCTCCGGTTACAGCCGCTTTGTGTGCATCGCTACCTTTACCCCCGAGATGACCATCTTCGATGTATTTCTTGGCGTTATCCCACGCCGCCCCGCCGGTTGTCATGGAAATTGCTAAAAAAATTCCTGTAACAATGCTTCCGATGAGAACACCGCCCAGGGCAATCTTTCCTAAAAACAGACCGACAATGATGGGCGCTGCCACCGGTAGCAGGGCAGGGACAATCATCTCTTTCAATGCGAATTTTGTTACGATATCCACACAGGTACGATAGTCAGGTTTGGCGGTTCCTTCCATAATTCCAGGTATTTCGCGAAATTGACGTCTGACTTCTTCGACCACCGCGCTGCCGGCGTTCCCAACGGCTTTCATGGCAATGGAAGCGAACAGATAAGGGAGGAGGCCGCCGATAAAAAGACCCACGATCACGTTGACGTCGCCCAGTTCGAATTTGAATTCCACCCCTTCGCCGCCTTGCAGCACAAATTCCTGAACGTAACACGCAAAGAGTACGAGTGCTGCAAGTCCGGCAGAGCCGATGGCATAGCCTTTGGTTACCGCCTTTGTGGTATTTCCCACCGCATCCAATGGATCGGTTACCGCCCGCACACTTTCATCCATCTCCGCCATTTCTGCGATACCGCCGGCATTGTCGGTAATGGGACCGTATGCATCGATGGCGATTACCATACCGGTCATAGAAAGCATCGCCATAGCCGCCATGGCAATCCCATAAAGCCCTGCAAGAGCGTGGGCGATTAAAATCGCAAAACAGATGGCAATAACCGGAGCAGCGGTTGCTTGCATGCCAACCGCAAGTCCAGAAATAATATTTGTGGCCGGACCCGTTGTCGAGGCCTCCGCAATGGAAATGACAGGCTGGCGAATACCGGTATAGTATTCGGTGATAACAACGATTACAACTGTGAGCACCAGTCCGACGAGAGCCGCATAGAAAACATAGATGACGGGTTGATCCCCCACACCGGTCATGAGTTTTTTAGTTGCATAATAGAACCCAATCGCCGAGAGAACGGCGGCACCACCCATACCTTTATAAAGGGCGCCCATGATATATTCGTTCTTTCCCAGTTTTACAAATGCCATGGCGATCATCGAGGCAACAATCGAAATGGCACCGAGTACCAATGGGAACTCCGTGGCCATCGGATTGTCCGGATACAGCAGATGACCCAGCAACATGGCGGCAACCGCGGTAACGGCATAAGTCTCAAAAAGGTCTGCCGCCATGCCGGCACAATCCCCCACATTGTCGCCCACATTGTCCGCAATAACGGCTGGGTTGCGTGGATCATCCTCTGGGATCCCGGCTTCAACTTTTCCGACGAGATCGGCACCCACATCTGCCCCCTTGGTGAAGATACCGCCGCCGAGTCGAGCAAATATGGATATAAGGCTTCCGCCAAACCCGAGTGCTACGAGGGCCACCACATCATGTGTAACCAAATAGTATCCAGCCACAGCGGTTAAGGCCAGTCCGGCGACGATCATACCTGTCACGGAACCACCCTTGAAAGCCATAGCCAGACCTGCGGCAAGGCCGTTTTTGGCAGCTTCAGCGGTTCGTACATTGCCGATAACTGAAACGCGCATGCCGACGTATCCGGCCACATAAGAGGCTGCCGCCCCGATTAAAAAGCCGATGGCTGTTTTTATTCCCAACCCGGGCATGGCTAAAATAATCACGAAGATGATGGCTCCTGCGATGGCCACACTCTTCAATTGACGATTTAAATATGCGATGGCACCTTCTTTAATGGCATCGGCAATTTCCTGCATTCTCTCATTGCCTGCGGGAGCGCTTTTTACAACGCCAGCGATAATCATGGAAAAAAGCACCCCTGCTATGCCGA
Source organism: Deltaproteobacteria bacterium (assembly GCA_024644775.1). The sequence goes on along the minus strand of JAHEHB010000135.1, from coordinate 9,044 downwards.
TCAGTGCACAAACCAATGGTATATTACCGACTACAAATTCCATTCTTTTCCTCCATCCTAGCTTAAAACCAAGTTTCTTTTGTTGTTAAATCTATTCATAGTTTCTTTCGTTCCCTTACGAAGAATCGTTAAAACCGCATCCCGTGCCCTTTCAATGATCCGGCCCAGAATTTTTTTTTCATAAGAGCTGAATGTCCCCAAAACATGATCTGTTACTGAAGCCTCGGAATTTGAGCGACCAATGCCGACTCGAACGCGAGGAAATTCACCGCTTCCAAAGGCATCAATAATTGATCTTATTCCCTTATGTCCGCCATCTCCTCCTTTCTCTTTGATTTTTAATCTTCCATATACAAGGTCAATGTCGTCATGGATCATGAGCATATCCTTGCTTGAAATCTTAAAATAGTCCGCCAGTCGCTTTACAGACGCACCACTTCTATTCATGTAGGCCATCGGTTTCGCAAGGATAACCTGACATCCTTCAATGTCGCCGCGTCCAAATACCGCATCAAACTTACGCTTTTGAAGTGGAATCGAACACATGACCGCTACTTCATCAACAACCATGAAACCGGCATTGTGACGTGTTTTCGCATAAGCATCCCCGGGATTTCCCAATCCTACAATTAACCGTAACCGTTGTTGGTGCATCAATTATTCTTCAGACTCGGCTTCGGGTGCCTCTCCCGCCTCTTCTTCTGCTTCACCCTCTTCGACTTCAGCTTCCTCTTCCTCGATTTCTTCAACCTTCGGGCTCAGAACGGCAATAACCGTAAAATTCACATCTGCGGGTATTTCCACATCCTCATCATGCGGTATGTCCTCCACATGGATCGAATCACCGATATCTAGATCAGTCGTGTCGATCTCAAAGGCTTTCGGAATGTTGGTTGGCAAACACATGACTTCGAGCTCGCGTCGTACGATTTGAAGAACACCGCCCAATTCCACGCCTTTTGCCGTCCCGGTTGGAATCACCGGCACATTGACCGTGATTTTACGATCCATCGCAACTTCATAGAAATCAATGTGAAAGTAATTCCGGGTTACGGGATGGGTCTGCAGTTCCTTTATCATGGCAGTGTGTTTACTTTCTTTGCCATTTTGGATGATCAGGTTCAGTACAATTTGTCCAACGCTTCGGTTCTTGAGCGCCAGTTCAAGTTCGGCCTTTTCGACAGTAAGCAGCAGTGACTCTTTTGCCGGACCGTAAAGTATGGCAGGAATACGTCCTTGGCGACGCAACGCTCTAGCAGGCCCATTGCCAGTGGTTTTTCTGATTTGCGTTTTAAGTTCGATAATCTCCAAAAGTAACGCCTCCTTGTAAACAATTTTCTACACAAATAAAGATGTTACCGAATCGCCGCGATGGCATCGGATAATTGCTTCCCCCACCAGTTCGGCGATGGACAGCACAACGATTTTTTTACATGCCGATACCCTTTCGTTCAACGGAATCGTATCGGTTACGATTAATGTTTCGATGGAGGAATTTGTGATTCGCTCAATCGCCGGACCGGATAACACGGGATGTGCACAGCAAGCATGGATGGATTTCGCTCCCTTTTTCATGATGGCGCTGGCAGCCTCGGTGAGGGTTCCGGCCGTATCGACCATGTCGTCGAGTATCACCGCTATTTTTCCTTTAACATCTCCGATAACCGCCATCGCTTTTGCCTTATTCGGAGAATCTCGTCGTTTATCAATGATCGCCAGATCCACCTTGAGCCGTTTCGCAAAAGCTCTTGCTCTCTCAACACCGCCTGCATCCGGAGAGATAATCACCAGATTGTCATCAAAATGAGTTTTCATGTAATCGAGAAGAACCGGCGCAGCAAATAGATTGTCCACCGGTATATCAAAAAAACCTTGGATTTGACCCGCATGCAAATCCATTGTGATCACCCTGTTTGCTCCTGCAACCGTAATCAAATCGGCCACCAATTTTGCACTGATCGGAACCCTGGGCGCAACCTTTCGGTCCTGACGGGCATAACCATAGTAGGGCAATACCGCGGTAATACGGCTCGCAGAAGATCTTTTGAATGCATCAATCATAAGGAGCAATTCAACCAGGTTTTCGTTCACCGGGGAACAGGTGGACTGAACCACGTAAATGTCTTTTAACCGGACATTTTCGTATATTTCGATTAGGGTTTCGCCATCGCTAAAAGTCTTTACCTCGGCACCGCCAAGTGGAACATCCAGATATTTACAGATTCTCTTCGTGAGATCCAGATTTGAATTACCTGAAAATATAGCAAAACCGTTCATTGATTCTATCCTACTTGTCTATTCGAGAAGCCGGCTGGACCGTCAAGCGGTTACACCGAAAACCGAATATGAAAAACTTCAATCCCGCTTTATTACGGGACTGGTGTCTCAATTAAAATGGCTGGGGCGGGAGGATTCGAACCTCCGAATGCAGGAACCAAAATCCTGTGTCTTACCACTTGACGACGCCCCATTCGAATTGCATGCAAAAAACATTGTCTGCAGTGCAATGTCAGCAAAAACCATGTTTAATTAAACGATTAAATCCACGAGATACAACTGCCAGTTCGAGTGTTCTGCTTGAATTGACCGGCATACTTTTTTTGCGATTTCAGAATCCGTAAACAGCCCGAATACCGAAGACCCGCTACCAGACATTGCAGCCCCGATGGCGCCACCGCTTAACAATGATTCTTTAGCCGCTCGAATATCCGGATATAAAGAGGCGCTTATCGGTTCGAGGTCGTTACATATATGATGCGACGCTTCGAAGACCCTGTTTTTAAAAACAGAACTTGTATGAATTTTTTTGCATTTTGTCAATCCTAAATTCACCTTTTTGAAAATATCTGCCGTGGAAACCCCAAATCCCGGATAAATCAATACGACAGAATACTGCTTCAAGCCATCATATGGTTCCAGTATCTCCCCGATACCTGTTGCGATGGCGGGTTTTTGGAAAATGAAAAAGGGAACGTCTGCGCCAATCGACGTGCCAAGCTCAAGCAGCCGTTGTGTTGAAATCGGTGAGCCGAAAAAACCATTCAATCCTAGTAGGACGGTTGCCGCATCGCTGCTTCCTCCCCCGAGGCCTGCTGCAACCGGGATATTTTTGTGGATGGATATGTGAACCCCATCTGTAATCCCAACCGTTTCAAAAAACCGTTTCGCGGCCCTGTACGCGATGTTTGATCCATCTTCTGGAACGGCCGGGTCAGAACAGCGGATGATCGTCTTTTTAACATCAAAATGAAAGGATATTTCGTCATAGAGGCTAATGGGACACATGAGGGTTAACAATTCATGGTATCTGTCGGGACGTTTGCCCAGAACCTTTAAAAAAAGATTGATTTTTGCGGGGGCACGAAGCTGCATGATCAAACCACGAGTATTGGCATATTAACGGAATCGTAATATCTAAGCTTGATGAATTCATAAAAAGCCCAATTCATCAAGTTTTTAGTGTTTCGTATTTGGTGTTTTGTTTAAAATATATACCGTAATATCGATATGCTAAAATACTAAACACCAAATACAAAACACCTCCTTACTTTTTACAGGACTATCAAAATTGGAATACCATCAACATTGCGAGCGCTCGGGCGGTCTGTTCACTCGACATATTTTACTTGCTCGCTGGTCAGAAATTCTTTGAGCCAATCCGGCATGGTCAACCCATCTGCAATGCTTGCTTCGATTTTACGTTCTTTTTCCCGGATAGCTTTGATGCCTTCAAGCGCTGCGGGTATTTTCTCTTGTGGCAGTACAACCAAACCGTCACGATCACCGACGACAAGATCACCGGAGCGAATGACAACCCCTCCCATGCTGACCTCAAAGCCGATGGCACCCGGTCCGTTTTTCTGCGGTGAATTGGCTGTTAACCCCCTTGCATATATCGGCAGCCCCACTTCGCTAAGGCCGGTAACATCTCGAACCGCACCATCGGTGATCACCCCGGAGACACCAACATTTTTGAACATCCCGCAAATGAGATCACCGATAACGGCTGAGCCCGTCCAATCGCCAGTCGCGATAACCAGGACGTCCCCGGTCTGCAAAACATCTAATGCCGCATAGGGGGCCAAGTTGTCATCAGGTACTGTTTTAACGGTTACCGCCGGACCCACAAACGCCGCGGATTCGAACATCGGTTTGATCCCGCAGTCGAGGGCTCCCCGACGGCCTTGAACGTCGACCACGTAGCCTGTGGGAAACCCTATAAATTGCTTTATCATTTCAGGATCGGGTCTTGTGATGTTTTTTTTGATTGTTATCACTGCATCATCTGTCATTCTTCACATCCTTTTTTTCGGTTTTTATTGAAATATTCTTTCTGCAAGATCCCAAACAAATTTGGGTTTTTGAATTTTGGTCATTTTTATTTATTAGAAACGCAGGAATTAATGAAATAATCCGCGGCGATTTTATGCACTGAATCCCCTTCAAATCATTGAACGACTGCTTCTAATCAGGATTTGACCATTTAATTACTTGCCTTGGTAAAGAAATCTCGAAGAAATGTCAAGGAATTGACCCGATCCCCTGCATTTTGCTACAGTAAAACTAAAAGGTTTTCAGACGAGTTTCGAACCCTTATATCGTTTTTTTAATGGGGATGGTACTCATTCTCAGCCATAAGGAGAAATAATCGATGGATGCGTTGATTAAAGAATGGGATGGAGAAAGCGTTACTTTCCGTTTTGACCGAAAAACCGGCACCTGGATTATTATTGCGATTCATTCGACTCGGCTGGGTCCCGCCATAGGGGGCACCCGCATGAAGGCCTATCCGAATGTAGAGACGGCACTGATCGATGTGATGCGACTGGCCAGGGGCATGACCTATAAATGGGCGGCAGCCGGCATCGATGGTGGGGGTGGAAAAGCGGTAATTACCACACCTCCTGAAATACACGCGCAGGTACGAGAGGATTTACTCAAACGCTTTGGGGGTTATGTCCGGCAACTCAAGGGGCTTTTTTTAACCGGACCCGATCTCGGTACCACATCAGAAGATATGGACATCATCGCCGAACAAGGCGATCCATACGTTTTTTGTAAAACACCTGCTGCCGGTGGTACAGGGAATCCAGGAATATTTACGGCACTGGGAGTTTTTACGAGTATTCAGGTTGCTGCAGAAAGGCTTTTTGACGATTCAAATCTGACAGGCAAACATATTCTATTGCAAGGTATTGGTAGCGTTGGTAGGGAATTGGTTAAACTCCTCCTTGAAGCGAAAGCAGAAGTGCTGTTTAGCGATATAAACGAGGTTGCCACAAGAGAAATCAGGGATGAATTCGGTCTGCAATATATACCTCATGATCACATTTACGACACCTCTTGTGATATCTTCGCGCCTTGCGCTGTTGGCGGCATTTTAAACGAACAAACCATTCCGCGTTTGCACTGTAAAGCGATTGCTGGAGCTGCGAACAATCAACTTGCGAAACCGGAAGATGCCTTGCGGTTGGAAGAAAGACAAATTTTGTACGCACCGGATTTTATTTCCAATAGTGGCGGGATCATTGGTGTGATCGGTATGGAAACGAAGGGATTGCCACGGAAAGATGCGGAGGAACTAATCGTTCGGTTAATTAAGGAGAATCTACTGCGGGTTTTTGAACGATCTGAAAAAGAAGCGGTCTCAACGGATGAAGCGGCGCAGCGTCTTGCCCGGGAACGATTGAATGCAGCAATCTAAAGAGCCAATTTGAAAACGTCCCAGTTTGCCCAATCTCTGCGTCAGACATCCGCCTCAAAGTCCGGGATCTTCGACTTGACCTTGAACAAACTGAAACGTTTTGAAACAGGCTCTAAAGTCATAATTCTTTCCGAGAGACGCTAAGACGATTTTTCACAGATTTTCGGATCGGTTTGTTCAGAAATACTTCGATTTTATCCTCAGGATTCGCATTCTCATTTTCGATGATTTTTTTACCCTGAACCATCTTGAGAATTGCTTCGTACGCTTCGGAGAGTGTCATTTTCATTACCTCAAGTAAGGAAATCACCAAAGACGTTGGAATCGCTACAGATTCCCGGATAATCTGAGTTGATTTTTATTCACTGCTATCATGTATTTTGGTTGGACCAAGTCATGGTGTTTTTCGAAAAATGGAATATAGACAAGAATAAAGCTCAACGCTTTGATTTTGATTTCTTGCAATGTTTCAAAAACAAGTTTTTTAGGTTTCATGAAACTTGCCAGATTCATTTTCAGGGTTTCCACTGCCTCGGTAACCGGAAGGGTCACCGGATGAATGGTTCCGTCCGGTAGCGTTGTTTCCAATTTGTCTTGGGGCTGTGTGAGGGTCAAATGATTGGCAAGTCGCAAGAAGCTTTGGGGCCGTACCTTAAAGGCCAATGCCCAGAATCGAAATTCAATATCCTCCCACCCTTTTTGCACCGCTTTCGGCAGATTGGCGAGTCGAGCAAGATCGGCGTAAGATACAAGATCTACTCCCGAAACATTCGCTTTTATCCGCCAAAAGGGAAGGTATCTGATTTGATCATTTGTTTCCGGTACGTGAGCAAAACGAATGTGTTTGAACCCCTTTTTGCTTCCCCGCCACATGGAATCGCAATTTCTGCAAATTAAGACGATGGAATCGCGCTGCCCCTCTAAATCCCAACCGCAATTCGGACAAAGGGTTGGAACAAACCGAATTGTGCTCTTTTGCGGCACACTGGGAAATTCTTTAATATCGAATGAATCTGGAAGGTTGTCGGAAATTGGTTTATCCAATACACCATCATAGAGTTTTTTATCTACATAGAACGGAGAATAAATCACGCTCAACGATTCCCCGATATGCGAGTGATGAAGAATCGGTTTGGGCATGGATGCGGTAAATCTGCCATCGAATATCTCCATTGCTTTGCTTAACGGGAATGCTGGGTTGAGAAAGTGTCCCGCTGATTCCTGGGATAAAAATTTAAGCTTCAGTGATTGGCTCCGTAGTCCCACAGATATTGGAAAAACCTGAGATTTGACGGCCTGGTGGCTTAGATCCATGAACCGATGTTTAATGCCATTGGGGCTGAAAGAATAGAACATCCCCTTGTATCGCCAGTACGGGAAGTATAGTACCTGTTTACCCTTGGGCGCATTATTGGGAAACAAATAACGAAAGTAATCTTTTTCAATGAGATAGGACTTCACTCGGCAGTAATCACAAACAAATAGCCGATCTGTCTCTTCCAGTGTTGCCGGTGCCCCGCATTGAGGACACTGATGTTCAATTAAAAAATTAATGCTTCTCTCCGCATCGGTTACAGAAAAGTGAATCCGGCAGGTTCTCTGCCTTGCAATTCGGACAGAACTTCGGTTTTGGTTTCTCTTCGGCCGGATGCCCACACCGAGAGCAAAACTTTGCATTTGGCGCTAAATTCTTGCTGCAGTTCGTACACTGTGTAAAAACTATTTGCTGGTGTCCACAGTAGGGACAAAACTTTGCACTCACCGGAATCGTTTTGTGACAATCGGGGCACTGCGGGGAAGGGGGGCTACCTGGCTGGGGCCCACCATTTGGTCCGGGTTGACCACCTGAGCCATTAAAATAACCTGAAAACATTGCCGGCATCATTAGCCCAAGGGTTGTCCCCATTCCAAGACCCGATCCGGCACCCCCTTCTGCTTCCGAGGCTTTTTCCATGGCCATCGCTGCCTTCATCTGCATCAGCTTGTTCATGTCTTTAAAAACACCCATTCGGCTGCGGTCGTCGATAGCCTGCTGCACCTCGGGTGGTGGCGTAATCGAATTAATATAGATATGGGTGAGTTTTAGACCAAAGTGGCTAAAATCCTCTTCCAAGCGTTTAGAAAGCCCTTCAGAAAGCTCGTCATACTTTGCCGGCAGGTTCAAAATGGAATCGATGGTTTCTCCCATGTAATCGTTGTACCGCGATACAATCACACGGTTTAAATACTCTTCGATCTCCTGGGTGGACAGCATGCCTTGAGTTCCCACCAGGCTGTTGATAAACAATACGGGCTGGACGATTTGGAGATTGAATACCCCAAATGCTCTGAGCCGAATGAGGCCCAGCTCTGAATCCTTAAATGCCACAGGGTCTCTGGTTCCCCATTTAAGATTGGTAAATATCTTTAAATTGGCAAAGTACATTTCCGCTCGAAGCGGACTGGATAAACCCCATGGTAATGCGGCAATTTTGGTTAAAATGGGAATATTGCCCGTCTTCAGCGTGTGTCTACCCGCCCCAAACGCTTCAATCGCTTTACCTTTATAAAAGAAAACACCGGCTTGGCTTTCCCTCACGGTGAGCTGTGCACCCCATTTGATTTCTCCGGAACCTTCTTCTGGCAAACGGTGGACAAGTTCTTGACCGGTTTCATCGAACCATTCTAAATTTTCTAAAAAAACGCGATTGTTAGTTCCCATAGCCGGTTTCTCCTTTTATATTAATATAAAGTTCAGATAAGCGGACACGCCGCTCTTTGCATATTATAGTCGGTAAAATTAATAGGAACCTTTAATGTTGTGAGGGATTGGGGAATTGGGAAATTGAGGGATTGAGGAATTGTGGGATTCTAAAATTTAGGGATTCAGGTATTTTCTACGGTGATTTATTCTTTAAAAAAAGCCCACCATATATATAGCCCGGCAACCGTCCAGGTAATAAAACAAACGAGATAGGCTCGCCAATCTGTCGTTTTTTTCGCATAACCGTGTTTATCGATTTTATTTCGAATTTTCTGGAAACACCACGGACAAACGATCGTCTCAAAAGGAAGATTCGTAAAACATTCAGGGCATCTCTTGATCGTGTCGGTTTTGTTAGGCCTCGCTTGCCCTGCAGTGACGATTCCTTCGGTAGCATTTGAAGGTGTCATTTTCAAGGGTTCTCCAAATTTAAGTTTCTTGGAAAATCGCAATCGCGATTTTTCATGGCGCCTTTCATGGTTCCAGATCTTAAATCGGCAAATATATCTCGAAGCTTAAATCGGGGGAATAAAAAAAGGGGTGGGCCAACAGAGCCACCCCTGCAGCAGAAAAGAGGTGAAACAGACTGGATGATCA
>JAHEHB010000482.1 GCA_024644775.1 Deltaproteobacteria bacterium | reverse complement strand
CAATATTGAAACAATTTATATGAGCGCCCCTCCCATGGCTGTGCCGGAGGGCTGTTTGGTACATCTTGCCGAACAGGTTAAAACGACAGCTGAAATACCGGTGATCGCTGTCGGTAAAATTCGGACCCCAGCCTTGGCTGATGAGATTATAAAGACCGGAAAGGCTGATTTGGTGGCCGTTGGCAGAGGATTAATTGCCGATGCAGAATTCCCGAAAAAGGCGTTTGATAACCGGACGGCGGAAATTCGCCCTTGCATTAGCTGTAACAATCCGCAATGCCATGGCAGAACGATCAAAAATTTGGATATGGGATGTTTGGTAAATCCTTCCGTCGGAAGAGAAAGCCGTTCATATTTAAAAAAAACGGATAAACCGAAAAAAATTTTGATAGCGGGCGGCGGACCCGCCGGACTCGAAGCGGCCAGGGTATCGGCTCTTCGAGGCCACCATCCCATCTTGTGTGAAAAGGCTTCCGGTATCGGCGGCCAGCTTCGCTTTGGATGTGTGCCGCCACACAAAGAAGAGATTCAAAGCCTTATCAACTATTATTCACTTCAATTAGAAACACTGAATGTGGAACTCAAGACTGACTGCGAAGTGACCCCTCAGTTAATAAATGAGATGAATCCGGATGCCATTTTCATCGCAGGCGGGGGTAAATATTCTATACCGGACATTAAAAACGTCAGATCAAATACCGTGTTTGCCGCAGATGTATTGTCTCAAAAAGTAAGCGTAGGAGAAACAGTCGCCATTATCGGCGGAGGGGATGTCGGCTGTGAAACAGCGGAATATTTAGCACAAAAAGGAAAACAGGTAACGATTCTTGAAATGATGGCGGAAGCTGCTTCGGAATATATGTGGTGGTCAAAAAAGCTTCTGTACGATAGACTCATAGAACATGCGGTTAGTTTTATGATCTCGGCAAAAGTGATAGAGGTGGGGAAGGGATATGCCATATACGAAAGAGGGGGTATTTTAAACAGGATAGACGCCATCGATACGATTATATTAGCCACGGGTTTAGAAGCGAACAATGATATCGAATCGATGATCGAATCGCTGGGTATCCCTTATTATGTGATGGGCGATTCAAGAAATCCCGGAAATATCAGCACCGCCATACGAGAAGGTTTCGAAGTGGCGCTGATGATTTAAGTAACATTTTTTTCCACAAAAATCCTTTTGACATTAAGTACCTGTGTCATTAAAGAAAAATACTGATTACAGTTATATACAATCGAAACCAAGAAGGAGGAACTTATGACAAAGATTTCTAAACTATTTCTACCCTTAATCATTATTATTTCTCTCGCTTTTCCATCGTCAGGAATGACAAAGACACGCATCGTATTGAAGAGCGCACGGCAGGCTTCTACCTATTATGCGTTTGCCGTTGGGCAAGCCAATGCCATTATGGCCGGAGCAGAAGCTGTGGAAGTCACCGTCGAGGATAGTCCCGGCTCGATGGTCAATGTTAAAGAAAGTAAAACGCGTAAGAATTTTCTTTTTACGTCTCCCCCTATTTTGATTAATTCTGCAATTGCGGCAAAAGGAAAATTCAAAGAGGGGGGATACGAAAAAATTCGCTCTCTGTGGCCGATTCCCGGGCTTGTCATGCACTGGGTCGTCCGTCAAGACAGCGGCGTCAAGACATTGAAAGATCTGGCAGGTAAACGTTTCATTCCGGGTGGTGCGGGGAGTGCCGGTGCACGGTTTACGATCCAGGTTCTTGAAGCGATGGGTATTAAAGATCAAATCGAACTGCCGGCAGTTGACCTGAATGAAGGCGTTCAAGCGGTTAAGAACCGGCGAGCCGTTGGGTTTTCCACTGCAAGCTCTCCACCAGCAGGTATGGTGTCGGAGATCGCAGCGACAACACAGATCCGGATATTAGAACTTGAGGATGCGGATTATCAAAAGGTTTCCAAAAGGTTCGCCCGATATATCATACCTGCCGGTACCTATAAAGGGGTGGATTATGATGCAAAAACGATGAGTCTCCTTGTAGGAACCTATACAACGACGGATCTCCCTGATGAAGTAGCCTATCAAATCACCAAAGGATTCTGGGAAAACCGGAAAGTATGGGAGAAATCTCATCCGGCCATGAAACTAGTAAAGATGGAGGGCCTCAACCAGCTCATGGCAAAAGTACACCCAGGCGCATTAAAATATTATATGGAGAGTGGATTTAAAGTTTCGGATGAACTGAAATAGGGGAAGGAATTTATATTTCGAAGCAAAAAGGGGGCCTTGGCCGTTAGGGGCCCTTTTTTGATTAACTGCGATAAAGGACGTTGCCTTTGTTTTCACAGATAATCCAAAGAGTGGTATTGGGGGTGTCCGTTATCTTCTTTGCCTATCAGATTATCTTACCTGTCTATGCATTTATGCCCAATATGAAAGAGAGGGCACTACACTTGGCGCTTGCCCTGATCTTGATTTTCCTCGGTGAAAAAAAAAGGCGTAGTTCTGTCCGATGGACTTTGGACATCGTGCTGACTTCCTTGGGTGTTGGGTTTTGCCTGTATGTTTTTCTTAACTATCCGGCTATCATCGAGCAATACGGAGCAGCCTCCGGCCGTTTACAGGTCTGGATGGGTTTCCTTTTAGTGTTGATTGTTCTTGAATCCGCTCGGAGAATGGTTCGTCCGGCATTGCCGATCATCGCGTCTCTCTTTTTGCTGTATGCGGTTTTTGGCCATCTTATCCCAGGGCAATTTGGACATCCGGAATACAGTCTCACGACCCTGGGTAGCATGTTTTTTCTCACAACGGGAGGAATATGGGGTCAGCTCCTGGGGGTCAGTGCAAATATTATCGCCATCTTTGTTTTTTTGGGCGCTTTTATCGTCAGCACCGGTGGCGGCACCGGGTTCATGAAGATATCCATACGCTTGGCAGGGCGGTATACCGGGGGGCCAGCCAAAGTGTCTACTATCTCCAGTGCGCTTTTCGGCTCTGTATCCGGTAGCGCCAGTGCGAATGTCGCATCTACCGGGGCGTTTACCATTCCTATGATGAAGCGACTGGGATACCGGCCTGCTCTGGCCGGCGCCGTGGAAGCTGTGGCCAGCACAGGTGGACAGATCATGCCGCCGGTGATGGGGGCCGGTGCGTTCATCATGGCGGAGTTGATTCAAACCCCTTATCTGAAAATTGCACTGAGCGCATCTCTCCCAGCAATTCTTTACTTTTTCTCAGTGGGGTTGGGAATCCATTTCTATGCCAAGCGAGAAGGATATCAAGAAATGACCGCTGATGAAATCCCGACCTGGAGTGAAACGATGCGGGTCAGTGGTTTTTTTCTGATCCCGTTTGTCGTGCTGGCATGCTGGTTGTTTGTGGGTTATACGCCTCAATATGCTGCCTTCTGGGCGGTTGTAAGCACAATCCCCATCGGATTTCTTGACGAAAATTGGCGTCTCGATTTTAAAAATACGAGAAACAAATTTAATGCGGCGATCCAGAAAGGTGCACGACAGGCAGCGCTGATAGCCAGTATTTGCGCCAGTGCCCAGGTGATTGTCGCCATCATTGCCTTTACCGGACTTGGCGTGAAAGTCAGTTCAAACATCTTGGCATTCAGCCAAAACAGTCTCTTCCTTGCTTTACTGCTTACGGGGCTAACCAGTATCATTTTAGGTATGGAAGTTCCGACAACCGCCGCTTATATTGTTGCAGTGGTTGTTGGCGGTCCGGCACTTATTGAATTGGGGGTACCCCCCTTGGCAGCTCATCTTTTCGTATTTTATCTCGCAATCCTTTCTGCCGTCACCCCCCCGGTATGTGGTGCGATCTTCATCGCGGCAGGCATGGCAGAGGCAGACTGGGTTGAGACGGCAAAAACCGGGCTTCGTCTTTGCTTTGCAGCATTTCTCCTTCCCTTT
>JAHEHB010000481.1 GCA_024644775.1 Deltaproteobacteria bacterium | reverse complement strand
GGGCTGGCGGAGGTTCCCAATCCGTCTGCAGTGTTTTTATCCGAACGGCCGGCAAAGGCACCCGGATCGGTTGTTACCGCCAGCATGGAAGGCACCCGACCGATTCTCGTCGAACTCCAGGCACTGGCCAGTAGTACCAGTTTTGGAACACCGCGTCGGACAATACTTGGACTCGATCAAAACCGCGTGGCGCTCTTGGTTGCCGTTATGGAAAAGAAATTGGGCATGCACTTGCTGGGTCATGATTTATTTATGAATGTCGCCGGCAGGGTGAAAGTTGATGAACCTGCGGTGGACATGGGAATTGTCTCGGCCGTTGCTTCGAGTTTTCTGGACCGGCCGATTCAGGATGGATCTGTGGTCTTAGGTGAAGTCGGCCTTACGGGTGAAGTTCGAGCCATCGGCCAGGTGGACACCCGGGTGGCGGAAATGAAAAAAATGGGATTTCATCGGTGTCTGTTGCCCGAAAGCAACCTAAAACGCCTGAAAAAAATACAGGATATTACGCTCATTGGTATAAAATCAATTTCCGATGCGGTTGAGTCTTTGTTCTGAAAAACATCGTTTTAAGATCAGCCGCCGACTCACACAGATACACACAGACATTTGGTTTGAACTACTGGCTCGACCAAAACAAGTCATCGCTTCGCGAAATTACAATAAAGAGTTGAAATTGTTTGTAGAAATGGTTTAAATTATTTTATGAAAGGAAAGCACCGGTGGGAAGATCACTACTCGCGACAAGCGAGAAAAGAGCGGTATCCTGCCAGATCCGTTTATAAGCTAAAAGAGATCCAACAGAAGCATCATCTGATTCAGCAGGGGGATAAGGTCCTTGATCTTGGATGCTCCCCCGGTTCCTGGCTCCTCTATGCGGCAACGCTCGCTGGAAGCACAGGGCAAGTCGTCGGGGTCGATCTGAAACCGGTATCCGTTGCATTGCCACCGCATGTTACGGTTCATACCGGTGATGTACTTTCATGGGATGCGGCGCTGTTACAAAAGCTGGGGAATGATTTTAACGCGGTTATCAGTGATATGGCCCCGGCAACGACAGGTATAAAGGCTGTGGATGCAGTCAGATCGTTTGATCTATGTCAGGTGGCCTTGTCGATTGCCACAGATTGCCTGCTTCCGGGAGGATCTTTTCTATGCAAGCTTTTCCAGGGAGAGGATTTTAAAAGATTTACGGATAGGGTGAGGAAGGTTTTTTATAAACAAAAGGTATTTAAACCTAAAAGCAGCCGTAAAGGGAGTAGGGAGCTTTACATCATTGGAATGGTAAGAAGATAGGAGGCAACTAAATGTCCGGTCATAGCAAATGGTCAAGCATTAAGCATAAGAAAGGTGCGGTGGATGCAAAGCGCGGAAAGATATTTACCAAATTGATTAAAGAAATTACGGTTGCCGCCCGAGTGGGCGGAGGCGGCGACCCAGCAGCGAATCCACGGTTAAGGACAGCCATTACGGCTGCAAAAGCCGAGAATATGCCGAAAGAGAATATCGAAAGAGCGATTAAAAAAGGTACCGGCGAGCTTGAAGGCGTAAACTACGAAGAATCCGTTTACGAAGGATACGGCCCGGGGGGGGCCGCTGTGCTCGTTGAATCGCTTACGGACAACAAGAACCGCGCGGTTGCAGATATTCGACATATATTCGGTAAAAACGGCGGTAATCTCGGTGAATCGGGATGTGTGGCCTGGATGTTCGAAAAAAAAGGTTATGTAAACATCGACAAGGACCGGGTGAAAGAAGATGTTCTCATGGAAATTGCACTCGAAGGGGGAGCGGAAGACGTTCGAGAAGACAATGGTAGCTTTGAAGTCATCACCGCCCCAAAAGATTTTGAAACGGTAAAAGAGGCCATCGACTCCGCAACCATTCCATACGTCTTAGCGGAAATTACCATGTTGCCGCAGTCCACTGCAAGCCTTCAGGGAAGTGAAGCCGAACAGATGGTTCGGTTAATGGAGTCCCTGGAAGATTGTGAGGATGTTCAGAAAGTTTACACCAACGCAGATATTCCGGATGAAATCGTAGACAATATAATTTGATTATTCATCAATTTGTACGATATCTGCACCTTCTGGAATCTGAAGCGTAAAGAGAGAATCCGGTTGATTGTGATTGTACGTAATATCGTGAAGATCAATTTGGGTTTCATCGTCGTACTCATTCAAGGTGGTCACCTGAACCACATCAAAGGTCTGCGGCACAATCGATAAATAAATAACCGATATATCATACGTCTTTTCTCTCGGTATCAGCTGTATGATGTAGGTGGATTCCTTTGGTTTCGTCTGAAGGGAAATCTCGAAATTTTGCCGAACCTGTCGGATGTCTGAAAGAAAACCGGCTCCTTTACCTTCGCCGAAAAAAGCGGGCGCCTTGCCAATCATCACTTGGTTGTCATCCGGTCTGTAGATCCATAGTTTCTTTCCGTCTGTTATGATCACCTGCTTGTCGGGGCTTTCATACTCCCATCTCATCTTTCCGGGGCGTTTAACAAACAGGCGTCCGGAGGCTGTTTCCTTTATCTGCATTGCCTTGAGTGTTGACGTTTGGAAAAACTGTGCTGAAAATCCCGGCCCACTGTAACGGGCTTCGACCCCCTCAAGTATATCTTCTAAGGTAGCAGCGAACACCGCAGGTGTACAAAGGAGTAGGCCCGAAATCACAAACACAGCGCCGCGACAGCGAGAACGACGACCGAGCCAATGGGTTACAAATTTTTTCATTTATTTCTCCAGTTATATCCGATCCTCCCAATACATCCGGTTCTCATCCGGTCTTGGAAATGCACCCGGTGCCCGGAAAGATCCCTTTGAGACACGAGATGCTTAACCCCCTGTCCCATCCTATGACCGAAATTTGCAATCTTCGACAACATCCTCAGGCTCCAAGAAATATTCTGTTTTTCCATAGATCGCCCGGCTGATCCGATCGATCATTCTTATCTTTTCTTCGGCATCGGCCACATCGATTGACGGGATTCTGATTCCCCGAAGCATCAGTGTCTCCATGTTGTCTTTTTTAAGCATCTCCTGATATTTTTTTGCTTTCTGGATATTTCGAAAATATAATTGTTTCCGTTTCTTCAGCGATTCATACATGTCGGTGTCGTCTTGATTCTCCTCAAAAAGGCTGAGGATCACTTCAAGGCACGGACCGTCACCGTCTTTTATCTTTTCAAAGTAGTTGCACAAAAAAGAGATTCTGCTTTCCGTTTCTTTAAACCGTGCATTCCGAAGTTTAATCTTTACACGGGATCGTTTGCTTTCCGGTACATGCTGACGAATCTCCTTAAGGAGCCTGCCGTTTATCGTTCTGGGGATATTTAAGCGAGATATGAATTGACATGCAATCGGTTCCGGCATGGTCAGATATAAGGTTCCCCGGTTGTCCGGAAAATATACCGGTATCGTGTCGCACGTTTTAACCAAGTGGTCTGACACCGTTTGCTCATCTTCTTTTTGAAAATTTAGCGATTCGAGAATCTCCTCCAGTTGAACTTGCATATTTTTATCCGGATACAAAATAAGCGAGCAGAGTATCTCCCCCTCGCTATCGTCCGCTGTGGCCGTCATTTCTTGAAGTTGTTGGATGGAAGGCGACAGGAAAGTGGAATCGATAAAGTGGATCGTCTCACGATTTAGGGTCAATCCCTTACGTAATACCCCGTAGATTGTCTCGGCTAACAGTCGACATCTTTTTTCAGCTTCTGATTCCATTAGATGTAGCGGGCCATTTTCATCATGATCTCATGTTTCGGAATGGAACCTGGAAGACTTTCTTTCAACTGACCATTTTCAAATATCAAAAGAAACGGAACACCCAAGATATTGTATCGTGAGGCAACCGCCGGACTGTTTTCCACATTGATCTTAGCAACCCTC
>JAHEHB010000134.1 GCA_024644775.1 Deltaproteobacteria bacterium | reverse complement strand
GCCGTCAGTCAGAAACCTCTCTTCCGTGTAAGTTCCCACGATTTCGCCGATGAAAATCTCATTCAAACTGTTCTCCACAATTTCCACCAGCGTACATTCCATGTTTAAAGGACAGTCTCTGATCATTGGGGCTGTTTTTAACTCCCCATAGAAAATATCAAAAATCTCCGATTTGTCGGCTTTTTTCCCCGATACGATCCCGCAATAATCTGTTATCTCCGCCATATCCTCCGACGGTAAACAAACGCTGAAAGTTTTATTCTCTTTAATCCCCGGATTGGTGTAATGTCCTTTCCCGAGGGCAATGGCGATCCTTGGTGGTTTATAGCTGACCATGCTAAACCATGCTACAGCCAAGAAATTCGGCTTGCCGTCCACATGCGCTCCCACAAGTGAAACCGGCATGGGGTATGCGGGGATTGTTGATCCCATATTGATTTTATCCATTTGATATAAGCCTCCATCGTTTTTATTTTGTCGTGGGAACAAAAGGTCGTTCTAAATTATCATCAAAATTGAACAAACTCAATCGATCTGCAAAACATTTTTTTCGAAATAGTGAACGCTTTAATAAGTAATAAAGACCTGAGCCTCTTGTATTTTCTGTTTGACAGGAATTTTGAATCTTTATATTGTCAATCTTAATCTTGCCCCCCATATCTGCGCAGCCGGTGACGACGCGCGATACGGAACCGGCGTCGAGCGCGATGTGTATACGATTCAGGCCATATCCTGCAAGGTCCATTATGGCGCCAGGTACGTGGGCGAGACGAAATATCTTTCAGATCCTGCAACTTTATTAAAAAAGGAGAAAACGGATATGCAATACCCCGCTATGCACGGTATTCAGCAGACCTTTCGGGCAGATTCCATTCAGGACATCGAGGGGGCGGTCAGACAGCAGATGTCCACCCGAACCTTACCGATATCCCCCGGTGCCAGGGTCGCAGTGGCCGTGGGGTCCCGCGGGATACACGACATCCAACCCATCGTCAAAACGGTGGTCGCATGTCTAAAGGAGATGGACCTAAATCCGTTTATCATTCCCGGTATGGGTTCACACGGCGGCGCCACGGCCGAAGGACAAATCGGTGTACTGGCAGACATGGGAATTTCACAGGACACCGTGGACGCCCCCGTCGTCTCCAGCATGGAGGTGGTTTCCCTGGGGAAACTGGAGTCCGGCTATAATGTATTATTCGCCAAAGACGCCATGGAGGCCGATGGGGTGTTTGCGATCAATCGGGTCAAACCCCACACCCTGTTTCGCAGACCGGTGGAGTCCGGTCTTTGTAAGATGCTGGTGATCGGCTGTGGGAAACACAAAGGCGCGGAAAGCATCCATGCCTTTGGTGTGGCCGATGCCATCGAACCGGCGGCCAGAATCATTATTGAAAAAGCACCGATTCTCTGTGGCCTTGCGGTCCTGGAAAACGCCCGGGGGGGTACACAGGCTCTCGAGCTTGCCATGCCTGAAGCGTTTATCCAAATCGACCGGAAACTCCTACAGGAAGCTTGGAAGCTTTTTCCGAAACTGCCGATAAAGAAGCTGGATCTCCTCATTATGGATGAAATCGGAAAGGATATCAGCGGCGGCGGAATGGATCCGAATATCACCGGACACTGGCGGAGGGACGGTGGCGATCGGGATCCGGATTACCGCTTCATAATCGTTCTGGACCTCACCCAACCATCCCATGGAAACGCCATGGGTATCGGTTGGGCGGACTTGACAACCAAACGGCTCATGGACAAAATCGATCTTCATGCCATGCATATGAACGCCATCACCTCCGGCGTTTTCCGGGCCGTGCGGTTGCCTATCGCTCTGGACACCGACCGGGATGTCATCGATACAGCCCTGGGTAAAATACCGAATCCGGTTGATTCCCGAGTAGCCCGGATAAAGAATACCCTGGAGCTCGAAACGTTTTGGGCGTCGACCGCGCTTGTTTCGGAGCTGAAAGGAACCGACGGCGCGTCGGTATCGGAAACACCCTCGGATATGCTATTCGACACGGAGGGGCAGCTGCTTCCCTTCAAGTGAAAATATCATAGTGGTTCCGTATTTGAAATATTTTGCCCAATAGCCCTAACATTTTCGATCTTCCCAATTTACCGGCAGCTTGACGGCTTTGGTCACGACAGCGTTGTACATGGTATAAAAAGTCATCGTCTTGTTTCGGGTCGGGTCCCCGCATACAAAAATAGGGAGCTGTTCAGGCTTTGGCACCACAGGAATGGTTGCATCTTCTCCCTTTGCGACCTCGGGAAACCACGTTGGTAATTTGCCCTTCTCTATATGCCGTTCCGTAAGTTTGCCGCTCTTGATGTGCTCGCGGTGCGTTTCCCGCTGCCCTTCATGGGCGCCATAGTAGGACTCAAAATCAACTTCAGCGAGACTGTACCTTGCATTCTTCCACACAGCGTTCTGCACATCCTGTTTTGAATAACCGCCCTCGGCGAAAGTTTTGGCCACGCTTGGCGTCATAAAAACAGTAAACACCAGTCTCGGGGAGTCTGGATGAATGGCACTGTGGTTGGGACTGCCGGCTCGCGCGACATCGTAGGCCAACAGTTGCGCAAGGCGCTCGGGATCAGACGTCGTCGGGTACATTTGATAACCCCATTTGGCGGTTCCGCACACACTCACGGTACTCGTATCCGCGTCGAAACCTTTATCAACGTGGTAAGACTTCCAGCTGATCTCACGAAGCAATTCCTCATTCTCCGCAAAAACGGGGGGCAGGATGTACCCGAAGGTTCCCATGTACACTTCTCCCGGCCTGTGACCCGCGAGATTATGCCTGATCAGGCCCATGGCACGGCCAATGACCGTGTTCGCACCTCGGGAAACAAGCCCGACGCCGTTTTGGATGCCCAAACGTTTGACAATGGGACCGTTTACAACAAAAAACATGTTCCATCCGCCCGTACTGCCAAGCTGTTCCAGGTTGTAGAATGGTTCGCCCATAGCCTCTACGGCCGCTATCAGTACCGGCATGTGCTCGGGGCGACATCCGGCCATCACCCCGTTTACAGCAATATTCCACGGAGTAACCCGCACGGATGACGGGTGCAAAACGGCCACTTCCTGATCGGGAGCCAGAGGTGTATGTTTCAGGAATTCTTCGACCCTCCCGATGGTAGGGGGAATGATGGCGAGCCCGTCGGTCCACCAGTTCGAGAAGAAGTGTTGATTCACCGCCTCGAGGGTGCCTTTGAATACGATCTCGATAGTTTGTGCCGTTCCGACTTGCGCTTGTTTCTTCTCTAACGGTTTGGTTAACGCGTCGATGATCAGATTCAGGGTCTTTTCCTCAAAGCATCTGTTTATCGTATCCACCGAGTCGAGACTGATTGTACTGGGATATTCGGCATGTCTCAGGTCGGGCACCCCTTCTGCGACCCCTGTGTTTGTAACAAGATCCAGAAAACTCGTTGCAGCAATGGTTACTGAAGGGATACCGAGTTTCTCCGCTTCTATGGCCGGCCGCGCCGCAGCCGGTGTGCAAGTCCCTCAAGCACCATTTCCGGTTATCACTGCGTCGCAGCCCTTTTCCTTCAGTTCAGCCCGCAAGGATTCCAATGTTTTTTCCTTCTTTTCCGGGTGAAGCGACGCAATCGTAATTAAAGAAAATTCGGTATACGGAATAAACTTAACGGTGGGATATCGCTCTCGCAGCATCTTTTCGATGATGGGGAAACTCTCGTCACCTCTAAACCCACCATTCCAAAGCTCACCAATTGTTTTACCCTCCAGAGTTTCCAGGCGGGGAGCCATCGTGATAATCTCAACAGCCGGCTCGCCCTGAGGGCTCACCACCTCGTAAACCTCATCTTCAGCGGCCACAGATGAAATCATATGCTTCCTCCTTCTTTAAAAGATTGCTTCCGAATCCTTCCAGTACATTCCTCATCAGCCAGAAATAACCGAAATCCAAACCAAATTTCCCCACCTATTTAGTGTTACCGCCTCAGTTATGGGCTTGAAACATAGACCGGGTCCTGGGCGCGACCTTGAAATCTCCTGACCAAAGAGATGTTGAAATTCGTCGATTACATCGGCTGTAAAATGGGTCCCTTTATCGATCCGTCTCTAATCGTCTGCCTCAACGATATCGATCAGTCCAGTTGTCGTGTCTGTTATTCGCTTTGTTTTGATCTCGCTTAAAACGATCAGACCCAGCTCAACACGATAGCAACAGCGTGTTCCCTCTTCAAGATGCCCGATATAGACCTTGTCGTTTAAGGTATCGTGGGCAACGATATGAATGTGTGGTTCTCCGCCGGCAACCGAACCGTGCAAGGCGCCAACTTCCACAGGTCCTTCAATGTTGAAATAGCAATCTTCCGGCGGTAGGCTCGAGGTGAGAATAGTGTGCAATTTACAAATATCAAACGAGCCGATACCTGAAGTAATCAAGGCGGCATCGATACCTTCCTTTTTCAGCATCTCCCGCAGCTCTTCAATAATGTAATCACCGCGCCGAAAAGATATCATAAAAGTCCGTATGCCATGGATTGCTTCAATACTTAACATAATTAAACCTCCATAAAAGTGAATTAAAATTGTCTTAGATTATTTGAGCATTCTCGGTAACCATAGACTGATCGATGGGATAAAGGTTATGAGTCCTAAGGTAATGATCAGCGGCAGATAGTATGGAACCAAGGCCTTTAGGAGCCCCCCAATGGTGGTGTCCGCCATCTTACTTACAAGGAATAGCGAGTACCCCATGGGTGGTGTAATAAGGCCGCACATCAAGTTGAAGATCGCGATGATCCCTAAGTGAACAGGATCGACGCCCGACATGACGACCGGTCCTGCGATGATGGGTATAATCAATAACGTCGCCGTGGTGCTATCTAGGAACATACCTGCCACCAACAAAATAATATTGACCAGAATAAGTAACACCCATGGTTCGGAACCGATGGTTAGAAACGCCTTTGAAACCGCCTGAGGTAAACCTTCCACGGCAAGAATCCAACCGAATAGAGCCGACGCTGACAGAATGAGCAAAATGGATGCCGTGTTACGAATCGTATCCGCGAACGCGCTCACAACATGCTTCCATGTCAATTCCCGGTAAAACGTACTGCTGATGACAAGCACGTAAACGACGGTCACCGACCCGGCCTCTGTTGGAGTGAAGTAGCCGGAAAGCATACCGAACACGAGAAATGCGGGCGCGATGAGAGCCGGCAATGCCGGCCAGAAATCATGTATGATCTCCTTGAATGTCGGCCATTTTTCTGAGCGTGGTAGATCGTGTTTAAGCGCAACAAAAGTAGTCACAAGCATCAAAAGGAGAACACACACGATTGCAGGTAGGATTCCCCCGATAAGCAGCTTGACGATCGACACACTTGTAATCGACCCGTAAATGATGAGCGGAATACTTGGCGGGAAAATCGGACCAACAATAGCCGACGCAGCGGTGACGGCCCCGGAAAACTCTTTTGTGAAACCGCGCTCCCGCATGGCTGCGATTTCTATTTTTCCCAAACCACCGATATCCGCAAGTGCAGCGCCGGAAATACCTGAAAAAATCAGGCTGGCAAAAATGTTGACCTGAGCCAATCCTCCGGGGAAACGTCCGACTGTGGTACTGGCAAACGCGAAAATCCGTCGACTGATGCCGGCAGAGTTCATCAAGTTGCCCACAAGAATGAATACCGGGACGGCCACCAGCGGGAATGAGTCGAGCGCGTACATCATGCGCTGGGAAACCATCTCGAACGGAAATCCCATCACCAAAACATAAACAATCGACGGAAGTGTAATAGCGATGACGACCGGAAACCCCAATATAAAAAGAACGACAAAGGTGATAATGATCAATATATCCATAGATAAAACGATCCCTAATCCCCATTAAGTGCACTGTTCTTGAGAACGTTGACTAATTTCACGGCATATTCGGTCGTCAAGAGAAGGAAACCAACGGCGACCGGTGTCATTACAACCCAAAAAGGAACCTCGAGTGCGGGAGAGGTATTCGCATGCATCTTAATGATCAACGAGGCTCCCGATACCGTCAGGTAACCAAAAACGAAAACGCAGCTGGTGGTAATGACAAATCGGAGCCAAATATTTATTTGCTCAGGGAAAAACCTCTGGAACTGGTCCATTGCGATGTGCCCACCCATCCAAACCGCCAACGGCGAACCAAGAAAGACTAGAGCGATCAACAAATATCTAGACATTTCCTCGGCGCCGATAAATGGAACAGAAAGTGATCTCAAAATGATCTGTGTGACCGGCGTTACCACCAAGAATAGTAGAATTAATGATGTAACGATCTGTAGTATGAAGCGAATCTTATTTAATAAAGCCATGGATAATCGCCTTTATCCTGTTTTTGAAAAATGTGAGCGGTGCCTTTTTTGACACCGCCCACCGTGTCAAATCAAAAACTTATTTGGCTGCTGCCTCGATACGCTCAAGCAAGGGGCCCCAATCGGGATAATCCTTGTCGACCTGCTTCATGACGGCTGTTCTGAATTCCGCTGTTTTAAGACCATTGGATTCATCAATGAAGGTGATACCCTCCTTTGCGAGCTTGTCTTTAATTGTTTTGTTCGCTTCGGCCATCCATTGAACGGTTTCGTCGGCAAGGGCAAGAAACACATCATCGATCAACTTGCGATCGCCCTCGGGGATCGATTCATAGAGTTTGTTATTCATGAATACACAGACCGGACCTGTCATGTGATAGGTCATCATAATGTGAGTCTGCACTTCGTAGAGCTTACCGGCGTAAATGTTTGTCAAGGGATTGTCTTGCCCCACGACGACGCCTGTCATCAATGCCGTGGCGAGTTCTGAAAATTCAATCGGAGTCGGAATCGCGCCCAAGCCTTTATACATGGTTACCCAGAGCTGGTTGGCGGGGCCGCGAAACTTTTTACCCTTCATGTCGGCCGGGCTGTAGACTGGGAATTTGGCGCTCAGTTGGCGTGCACCACGGAAGACGGACCCTACAATGCGTGTGTTGCCACGTTTAACCAATTCCTTATTTATTTCCTGCATCAACTCCGAACGCTGATGCTGTGTGGCATCGATAGCATGCTGGGGACTCTTAAAAGCATAAGGGCAGCCAAATACCGCGACCGGTTTATAGATTCCCTCAAGCGCTGCAAAGTCATGCATGGCCATGCCGATGGTGCCCAACTGTACACCGTCGACCATTTCTTGCTTACCACCCAATTGTCCGTTCGGGAACACATCGACTTGTACCCGACCTTCTGTGACTTTTTCGATCCGTTTTTCCAGTTCATTGGCGTAACGGGTCTGTGGGGCACCTTCAACGCCGACATGCGCAAATCTGATTTTCACAGTTTTAGCACATAATGGCATCGTTGCGATGAGACCAATTGCGACAGCAAGTACCAAGATAGTGAATAATTTCTTAAAACGTTTCATTGCATCCTCCTCTCTGTTTGTGTAGACGATATGTTTAACGTTGAAAAAAACGCTTTGATTCTTCTCAACGTCATAATGAGGTATCCGGTTTCTTCCGTTTTCCTATCCTAACACCTGAAACCGGATATCTCGTTTCCGCGTATCAATCACTGTTGTGCGCTTTTCGATTCGTTGCCTCGTCGGCATAGGCCGATCGTTCATAGTATTGTTTCCATGCGTTTAAAAAACATATGAGTTCTTTGCATAATTCTTTACCGAATGCCGGATGATTAATTCCGGTTCAAGGATGACTTTTTTGTAGGGTTTGTTGGTGCTTCTTTGTAACCTTTCGAAAAGGATCTCTGCTGCCTGCTTTCCCATCCCGAACTTTTCATGCTCCACAACGGTCATAGGTGGGTCAATAAGTCTGCACCAAGCATAGTCACCATGACCGACAACAGATATATCTTCCGGTACGTTGATTTTATTCTCTTTCAGGTATGTATACATGCCTTGCGTCATGAAATTATTGGTCGGGAAAATTGCATCTGGAGGGTCGGAAGCGCTGAGAGTTTTTTCTGTGCTCCGGTAACCGCCTTCAATGGAATAGTCTCCGTTGACAATCAACTCCTCGCTAACAGGTATTGCATGTTTTTTCATTGCATTTTGAAATCCCAGATACCGGTCTTTAAATGTGCTCATTTCAGGATTTCCATTTATGAATGCAATTTTACGGTGTCCTGTTTTAATCAGGTATTCTGCGGCCGTGTAGCCATCTTTAGCATTATTATTTAAAACTGCGTCGGCTTCTATACCGGCCGGCATGCGGTTAAAGAAAACAGGCATAAGGCCTGTGAATATGCCTTTATTTCTTTTATAATCCGAAATACACGATGAGATGATAATGCCCCGAACGGACTTCTGTCTTAGCAGATCAATATAGCGAAGCTCTTTCTCTGGATCCTCACCGGTGTTAAACAGAATGGTATCGTAATTATTCTTGGAGCATACGTGATCAATTCCTTTAAGAATAAACGCAAAAAAAGGATTGGTGATATCTGAAATAATCACCCCGATGGAATTGGTCTTGCCCGTGCGCAAACCCACTGCTGTTTGGTTGACCTTGTATCCGGTTTCACTGATGGCCGCTAAAACCTTCTCTTTTGTTTTTGCGGAAACGTACCCGGTCTCATTAATTACTCGCGAGACGGTCATTAACGATACACCGGCTAAACGTGCTACATCTTTTATTGAAACCATTTTTTAGAAGTCGAAGAACAGAATTAAGGTTGGTGCCGATACGCTACAAAATAGATGTTAACGTTATCATATGTTAACGTCAACATATGGGGGTTAAATGCAGTTGTCAAGAAAAAAAAGTGATTTGTGTCAAAATGATTTCGGGGATTTGGATACCGGCAAGTTGTATGAACTTGATGATCTTGACTTTAACTATAATACCGATTAATTTGATTCGCTGGATTCTGTCCGTGACTTTGCGAGAAAGGATTACGAAGCTGAAGCCGATACAGAATTCAGTGTTATCCATTTGTCCGCTTTTAAAAAACAATGTTTTATCTATTATCATTATTGATCAACCATAGAGGTGCTACACGATGACTCCACGAGAACGTTTCTTAAAAGTCTTTCGCGGCGAAATGCCTGATCGCATGCCGGTCACCCTACATTTGTTCGATCATGCCCGATTTGTCACCAAGGTCTATCCGGAGGTGGATCCACTCGATTTTTCAACGATTAACTTAAAGTCCATCGAGCTGACCAAAGAATTGGGAGCGGATGTTTTCGCTCGGATGCTCTATGATGCGCATGACCCGATAACGATTTTTATGGGCGGCCTGGATGTGGATCAGCAAACCGAGAACTGGGAGGTTCACACCGAGGAAATCCAGGAGGGGAGCACTTTGATCAAACGATCGACCATCAAAACCCCGGGGGGAGAACTCACCCAGGACTACTCGATCAACAAGCTGCCCGACGGGCAGGAAATGCATGCCTGCACAAAGAAACCGATTAAAACCCCGGAAGATCTGGAAATCGCCATCCAGTACGAGCCCCGTATGAAACCGTCATTCAAAGATCAGCTGCTGCCAAAAGTTCAACGTCTGCAGGAGGCCATCGGTGATGACGGGGTCCTGGGCATATGGTTGCCCAGTGGGCCGTTTAATCAGGCTTCTCTCATCTACGATTTGACCGAGCTTTACATCCTTTATCATACGGACTATCCTTTTTATGAACGGCTGATAACCTTTGCCGAGGAGCGAATTCTGGACTACGCGGCAGCGATGAAGGCGGTTGGGGCAGATGTTCTGATCGTCGGCGGAAACGTACCGGGTGGATTTTTAGGCTCGAAGGTTTACGATAAATACATTCTGCCTTTTGAAAAAAAGTACATCGATTTTTGTCAGGACGGCGGTACCCCTGCAATGTACCACAACTGTGGTCAGATCATGTCTCTGCTGGAATCGTATAAAAAACTGGGCGTTCGCTCAGTGGAACCATTTACCCCCCCTCCGGGAGGAGATACGGATCTACCAAAGGCAAAGGAGATCGTCAACGGAGAGTACATTATGGTGGGGGGAATCGACAAACTGGAGCTTTTACTCAACGGAACCGTGGATGATGTACGACAGGAGGTAAAAAAAATCGCCCAGGCTGTAAAACCGGGTGGAAATCACATACTTCAGAATGCAGATTCTTTGGAATACGCCACCCCGGTGGAAAACGTAAAAGCCTACGTAGAAACCGCAATCGAACACGCCTGGTATTAAACGCAATGTACTGTTAACTAGTGTCCAAACACAAATGAGTAAAGGACCTGATTATTTTAGCCATAGATAAAAACCCAATAAGACACTATCAGCTATATGCCGCTATTTGACAGAACATGACAAAAAATCAAAATCCGTGGCATTTATGTGACCAGTTTGTGACAACTGGCTCCTATGAGCGTTTAGAGCGAATAGGAGCTAATGATTGGTTAAGAGTAAATTGAACGCAGAGTACCCGCTGAATAGAGCGATTGATATGAAAAACAACCCGGAGACCAACATAAAGGATTTTATAAGCATATGGTTTAGAACATTTTTTAATCGGCTGATAGTATATAACAAGGGAATGAACCAGAACAGTACACCGATCATCATAAAGAGGATAGACAACAGCCCGTATTTATGAATAGACGGCCATTCCGGTTTCCAGTGTGTGAAAAAGCCACCGGCAATGACCAACCAGCCGGCCACTGTCATCGGATTCGACAAGGTTGTTTCTAAACCCATAGGAAATGCATTTCTGGGCAGCGGCAACCGTAACGGTGCCTGGTGGAATAGCAACCAAAAACCCGAGGACAAAAGCGGAAAACATCATTTCGTGCATAATGATTCATTTTCCATTTTTCTTCTACGATTCCAATTGTATGACAATCTTGCCAAAGTGCCGCCCGCTTTGCATATACGCATAAGCCTCTTTGGCCTGATCATATTTAAACACACGGTCGATGACCGGGCGTATTTTAATGAACGCGCACGCAGACCTCGTGTGCACCGACATCCGGCAAGGTCATTTCATGAACTTGAAGTGTGTCCAGACTATTTTCGCCGGGTTTCAATACATATTTTTTTTGACTCCCTCCCCGCCGTTTATACGGCGCAATTCGTATTTTCCTGAAGAACCATGGATAATGGAAGTCACTCGGGTTTCACCTTAATGACAGATCCGGTTTTCGAATTCCTTCTGACCTATTCCTGATATTTCAATTATTTCAGGACCATATTGGGTAAAAAAAACATTGTCAAGGGATAATGGGGATTCGTACCATCTGCAAATGCTCTATATCCATGCATCAGATGAAAATATCATCTACTTTAAAAACGAAAGGAAGATAGACAGAGGGAAGCTATTACAGAGTTTGGATTTGAATAATTAAATTATATTTCTATATTTCTAAAAATATGGTTGAAATTGGAATTTTTTATGTTATTATTGCCATATGGAACATGAAGATGCAGCGAAAAGATTAAGTGAATTGGGTAATACAACCCGGCTGGCGATTTTTCGATACTTGGTCAAAGTGGGGCCTGAAGGTGTACCGGTGGGCCAGATTCAAAAAGCACTCCATATACCCGGATCTACATTATCTCATCATATCTCGCGACTTATGTCTGTTGGACTTATTAAACAAGATCGAGCCAGCAGAACGCTTTTTTGTACGGCCCAATATGATTCCCTGGTAGAATTGATTGGCTTTCTCCAATCTGAATGCTGTGTCGGTACGGCCGAATGTAATTAAGGCATCGCTTATTATTAGAGAGCGATATTTTTTTATCGATATTATTTCTATAATACTAAAAATATAGATATTAATGCATATTAGAATAAATCATAGGAGGAAACGAAACCATGGATGATACAGCCCAGGCAGAGAAGAAAGATCAAAAAGGCACGGGATCCGCCCATTGCTGTGGATCGACACCCGGGCTACAAATTATGGAAACCATACCGGTTCAGAAATCATCTGAGAAGCCCTGTTGTGAGAGTCCTTCCAGAGAAACTATCCTATCAGATAGCGCCAATGCCTCAGGTGCGGCGATATCATCTATTGCCACAAAATCCACGGCTTTCTGGATTTGGGGATTCTCCGGGCTGGCTGGTATCACCATCTTGGTTTTCAGTGCCGGCATTGTACCCGGTTTAAAGTCTGAAGTTTTTTGGCGCCACATATTATCGAATCTTGCCTTTGTGGGTAAAAATGTTTGGTCAATTTTACCTTTCTTCCTATTGAGCGTGTGTATTTCTGCATGGGTGACCGTGTCTGGCTTTGCAGATCGAATTAAAGCAGTATTTAACCGGAGGGAGAAAATTGCCATCGCCGGTGCTGCGATTGTCGGAGCCACCATACCCTTATGTTCATGCGGTGTTATTCCCTTGATTGCCGCTCTATTGGCAAGCGGGGTACCGCTTGGGCCGGTAATGGCGTTCTGGATTAGTTCTCCATTAATGAGTCCGTCCATGTTTGTTCTTACAGGTGGTGTATTGGGGATGGATTTTGCTGTAGCCCGGCTTGTTACTGCCGTTTTAATGGGAGCAGGGGCGGGTTACCTCATATACGCTTTGTCTTCTTTCAGCATACTAAAC
>JAHEHB010000133.1:2122-12585 GCA_024644775.1 Deltaproteobacteria bacterium | reverse complement strand
AGGGAAGAAGTTCCGGAAAAAGACGAGACATTGCCCATTGGGAAATCCCAACTGGTTCGGGAAGGCAACGATCTTACAATGATATCCTATGGTGCGATGATGCGTCCGACACTGGAAGCAGCACGCGAGCTCAAGGAGACGCATGGAATCGAGTCCGAAGTAATCGATTTGCTGACGATCTCACCGCTGGACGATGAATTATTTGTTCAATCCGTGCGAAAAACGGGGCGTGCAGCGATCATACACGAGGCGCCTACCAGTTTCGGTCCGGGTGCTGAAATCGTATCTCGCATCATGGAAAAGGCGTTCTATTATTTGGAAGCCCCCATTTCCCGAATTACCGGATTTGATATTGTCATCCCATTGTTCAGTCGCGAGAAAAGCTATCTTCCGAATGTTCACAGAATCGTACACTCTGTAAAAAAAATGTTGAGCATCTAACGAGGGGGGAGTAAAAAATGTCGAGATCCTTTCAATTGCCGGATTTGGGAGAAGGTATTCACGAAGGAGAGGTGCTTTCAATAATGGTCTCGGTGGGTGACGAAATAAAGGAAGGTGATCCAATTTTAGAGGTGGAAACAGATAAGGCAGCTGTAGAAATTCCATCCCCTTTTACAGCAACCGTGACTGAAATTCATGTCAATCCCGGTGATGTTCTAAAAGTCGGAGATGTGCTCATGATGTTTAGCGACGACACTGAGGCAAAATCGACCGGCAAAGAGGAGGCGGCCGAAATCCCTGTTGAACCCGCGAAAGATGCTGTCGCACCACCGGTTTTGGCCAGGGTTAAGGCACCGGTACCGGCTTCTCCTGCAACACGGCGTCTTGCCAGGGAGTTAGGGATCGATCTTTACAAGGTCGCACCCAGCGGGCCTGGAGGATTGGTCACGGCGGATGATGTCCGAGCATTTGCAGAGAAAGGTAAACCGCTGGAAACAACGGTTGAAAAAGCACCGATTCCACCAACAGAAATACCCACAGAGGCAAGTTTCATCAAAACAGAAGTACCGGCGTTACCTGATTTTACAAAATGGGGCCCTGTCGAGCGAATCCCTGTCCGTTCCGTTCGAAGGGCTACAGCGAAACAAATGGCGCTATCCTGGAGCCAAATTCCTCATGTCACCAGCCAGGCTGAAGTGGATATTACCAAACTGGAAGCGTTTCGCCAGCAACACAAGGCAAATATAGAGTCGAAGGGAGGGAGGCTGACCCTGACGGTGTTCGCACTCAAAGCGGCTGTAACCGCTTTAAAAACCCACCCGAACTTTAACGCAGCTCTGGATACCATTACCGGTGAACTGATTCTTAAAAAATATTTCCACATAGGAGTTGCGGTAGATACCGATGAGGGATTGTTTGTTCCAATCATTCGCGATGTGGATCGAAAGAGTTTAACAGACCTTGCCATCGAACTGTTCGATCTCGTACAGCGAACCCGTCAACGAAAAATAACCTTGGATGAGATGCAAGGCGGGACGTTTACAATTACGAATATCGGTCACATGGGCGGTGGACACTTTGCCCCAATTATCAATTACCCAGAAGCCGCCATCATGGGGATGGGCGCTGCGCGCATGAAACCGGTGGTTGTAGAAAAACGGGAAAATGTCCATGACATTGTTCCACGACTCATTCTACCCATCGTGATTACGATCGACCACCGGGTGTTGGACGGCGGTGATGCGCACCGCTTCCTGAGGGTGATTATCGATGCACTGGAAGACCCGGATGTACTGATGATGACGATGACTTAGTTGTGATTTTCGATTTTCGAAGTGTGATTTTCCAATAGGTGTTTTCAAAGCCCCTAACTTGTTTTTAAGATATGGAGACGAGTACATATGGTAATGGGTGAATTGGCTCAGGAAACTGAAGTTCTGGTAATTGGTGGTGGGCCGGGTGGTTATTCCGCTGCTTTTCGGGCAGCGGATCTGGGTATGGATGTTACACTGGTCGATATGGCGGAGAGACCGGGTGGTGTGTGTCTCTTTCGTGGGTGTATACCCTCAAAAACGCTCCTTTACCTAGCGGAGCTTATTCATGATGCTGGACGTTCGGCGAACATGGGGATTACCTTTGACAGACCTAAGATCAATTTGGAAGGGATACGGAAATGGAAAGGAAAAGTAATCGATAAACTAGCAAAAGGCCTGGTTAATCTGAGCGATAAACGAGGCATTCAGAGGTTGAAGGGTCGGGCCGTATTCGAAGGGTCCGATTCAGTGCGTTTGAATGATTCCGAGGTGAGCCATATTAAATATAAGCATGCAATTCTGGCTACGGGTTCTCATCCGATACGGTTTCCCGGTGTTTCACCTAAAAAAAGAAGCCGGATCATGAGCTCTACCGGAGCGCTGGAATTAAACGATATTCCGAATTCTCTGCTTATTTTAGGTGGGGGTTATGTGGGATTAGAAATAGGAACGATTTATGCTGCATTGGGCAGTCGTGTGTCCGTTGTGGAATTAACCGATAGACTGCTTCCCGGTATCGATCAGGACCTTGTAAAACCGCTTCGCAGAAAACTAGACGATATATTCGAATCCATCCACCTCAACACGAAAGTTGTGGATATGAACGAAAATCAGGCCGGCGTGGATGTTAAACTTGAAGGTGAAATCGCCAAAACAGAGCAGACTTTTGACCGGGTGATAGTGGGAATCGGCCGAAAACCGAATACTGCAGGACTCGGTCTTGAAACCACCAAAGTCACGATAGATGAAAACGGTTTTGTTGAGATCGATGATCAACAACGGACTTCGGATGAAAAGATTTTTGCTGTAGGCGATGCAGCCGGTGGCGTTATGTTGGCACATAAGGCTGCCCGTGAAGGAAAAGTGGCTGCTGAGGTGATTGCAGGGGAGCCTTCTGCGTTCGATGTTCGAGCCATTCCAGCTGTCGTGTACACCGATCCACAGATTGCATGGTGCGGCCTAACAGAGGAAGAGGCGCAAAACCGCAATCAGCCGATCTCGATTCAACGGTTTCCGTGGCAGGCATCGGGAAGAGCAACAACTATGGGCGCGACGGATGGAATGACGAAAATCATTGCGGATCCTGAAACTCAGCGAATTTTAGGTGTCGGTATTGTGGGCCGGGAAACAGAGGGACTGATTGCCGAAGGTGTGCTCGCCATCGAAATGGGAGCGCTCGTTGAAGACTTGGCATTAACCGTTCACGCGCATCCAACCTTGTCTGAAACCGAAATGGAAACAGCTGAGATATTTCTCGGAAGTTCAACGCATATCCTACCCAAAAAACTAAAGTAAAAAAAGTGTTTTCCTATCGTTGTACGTCATGAGTTAGAAATCAAAATATTCAATTCGAAAATCAAAATTCAAAAATCGAAAATACCACCATTCCGTTTTCAAAAGTATGGTTTTAGAATCTCATTGATCTCTTCCGGATAAGCCATACACAGGCTTTCGTTGTAGAGATTCCGCAGTGCACCGACATCCGGGGTGCCCAAAGTCTGATTGAAAAAGGTTCGGGGAGAAAAAAGCAGATGAAATCGCGTGTGATCATCTGCCCGTGAACCGGTAAAAAAATTCATGTTGAAGGTATAGATTCCCATGGTGTCGTAAGCAGCCATAGCCCGCGTAAGCCCCTCTGAGATGTCTTGAAGATCACCTTCCGTTAGCTCAATGGTTGAACAAACGCCATCTACCACAGCTAAAACATCACCCGCCACGCCCATGGGCGCATAAGAACTCAACCAGTGCGTCCGGCCGATTTTTCCAAGATAGCGCTTTCCCCCGGTTATCTCGTTTTTCACGAAATCGTCCCAGAAATTCGTCCCATTGACCTCAGCATAAATCTTGGATGCATCGAGTTCTTCCCGCATGAGATTTGGTGCAGCCGATGTGACAAAAACCTGCAAATGGGGATGGATTAATGAGCTTCCCGATGCCGGCATGTAATTCCAGTTAATAAGATGATAGACAGACTCTGGATGATCCATTTCGTTGATTCTTTGGAAAAACGCCATCGCAAGCCGAAATGCGTTTGATACATGATCCGCTTCAAATTCTGTCATGGGGATATAATGACGACCGCCCATCGTCGCGACTGCACTGAGTCCATCATAGGGCGCGATGTTTGGAAATAAGATCATGTCTTTGGAAACCAAACGTCCCTCCGGTACAATGTCTTTGGGAAAGCACGGTGTTACTTGCATGACATGTTGTGGACAGAAAGGACACTTCTCTTCGGTGCCTGAAATAAGCTGGTCAAAATCAGGTTTTTGCCACTTTAGCGCCATAAAATGACAAATCCTTGCAGTTCTTTCCGTAAGCGGATCTTTTCGGATCTCGCTGGGTATCACCTTTTGAGACATACCGTCCCGGGGATCCAGAATCACCGTTTCCTTCTGCTCAGCCCAGAAATCCATGCACCCTCCTTAAAAAGTCCTGGCACAAAGGACCAGGCGTTGGTCCACCTCGGAGAGGTAAAGTTTTTAACCTTTACAATCAATAATAGCCTTGGGTCTCAGGTTTCAGTGTTCAGGTTTCAGGAAAAACTGCGTTGAACATTTTCAGGATTCATTTTTTTAAAGCCTTTTTCAATTTCTTTCAGCCTTTGGCCACTACGCGTCACAGCAAATTTAGCAGATAAAGTTTTTAGTTCCTCTATAAACCGGGATTTCCTCTCCATTCAAATCGGCTTGTTCTGGCTTGGAATAGCTGAAACCTGAAACCCATGATCCCGAATTAGATCCTTGTCCATAGCATAGCTGATTATCTCTGACCCCCACAAAACGGGAGTTTTCTATGTTTAAATAAACCAAAGCCCACAATTCGAAAATCGAAAATCTCCAATCGAAAATTATATCTATTCCCATCGATTCCGATGAATTCGATGCGCGTCAAACCGGTCCACAGGTGCCTGCTCCATGGCCGGATATCCAATCGAGACAACCGCCAGTGGGATAGTGGTATCCGGTAGATTAAGCAAGTTGCCCAATCCCTTTATGCGATCTTCCAATGGGTATACACCCAGCCAGACAGCACCCAAACCAAGGGCGCGGGCGGCAATCAAAAGATTCTGGGTAGCCGCCGAACAGTCTTGTACCCAATACCCCTTGAATTTCTCACGGGCCAAATCACCGCAAACCACAACGGCCAATGGCGCCTGTTTCAGCATGGACGCGTATGGATGAACGTTGGTAATCGCATTGAGCATCTCGCGATCATCGATCACAACAAATTGCCACGGTTGCTGATTCCCAGCTGAAGGTGCGCTCATGGCCGCCTCGAGCATCGATTTGATGGTATTTTCCGGGATCGTCCCATCTGTGTACTGCCGAACACTGCGCCGGGTTAAAATTGCTTCCATTGCATCCATATGGAATCCTCCTCCTTTATTGCTTTTGCCCGTAAGCATTGTAATGAATTTTATCGAATTGCAAATCCGCTTTTGTATGGGGAGGCTTTTCCTCATCCGGGTATCCCACGGCAACGACCGATTCCACCTTAAGGTGCGGCGGAATCTTCAATAGCTCTTGAATATATGCCTCTGCAGATTTCGTATTATCATGAGGTCTTTTTCGGATCTGAATCCAACAACTGCCCAGTCCCAAAGAAGCTGCCGCCAAATGGATAAATATGGAGGCGATGGACGTATCTTCAACCCAGACATCGGATTTATTTTCATCTGCGCAAACAACGAATGCCAGCGGTGTGTTTTTTAAAAAAGCGGAACCGGCTTCCTTTGCCTGAGCAAGTTTTTGAATAGCGGCTTTATCGGTAACAACCACAAACTCCCAAGGGTTAAATCCTCTGGAAGAGGGAGATCGAAGGGTGGCCTCAACAAGTTGATCGATTTTTTCAGGCTCAACCGCTTTATCTTTAAATTTCCGAATGCTTCGTCGTTTTTCAATAAGTGTAAGAAACATAACATACCCTCCTTTTTAAGCTATTTTTAATATGCCGATGTGTTTAGATACGCATATCAAACGTTAATTTCAACCAATAATTCCGGTTATTCACCAAAATTCAACATGCACCCGACAATTTTGACAGTTACGCGTCTTTTGTTGAAAACTCCAAATACCTTTGCGCCCATATCGCGATCATTGTTCCCACGTACAGCGAATCTTGTTGTCTGGATAACAGGTGATCGGCACGATCCAGGGATATAAAGCTTTTGGGGTGTTTGGCAGCCTGGAATATCCGTGCGGCATTGTCTATACCGACAATATCATCCAAGGGCGCGTGAAAAATGAGAAGCGCCCGATTTAATTCCCGAATCGCCGCCATCATGTTTGTTTGCTTGAGATCTTCCAAAAACTGCTTTTTGATCTTAAATGTACGTCCTGCTATACTCACATCAGCTTCACCGTCAGTCTCGATGATTTCCTTTGTCTTGCCTAAATGCTGGATCAGGTGCCCCGGATCGCTGGGAGCTGCGATGGTCGCGACCGCAGCGGCAGATGGAATCTGTGATGCCGCATGCAGTACCGCCGCACCCCCAAGTGAATGCCCGATCAAAATCGCGGGGGCGTGGTATTCGGAGTCGAGAAACGCTGCGGCCGCCAATAGGTCCAGCACATTGGAAGAAAAATTGGTATCGGCAAAATCCCCTTCGCTCTCTCCAAGACCTGTAAAATCAAACCGTAACACACCGATTCCACAACCGGTCAATGCTTTTGAGATGTTGCCGACGGCCTTCAAATTCTTTGTACACGTAAAGCAATGGGCAAACAGGGCAAATGCTGTTTGCGTATCTTCTTCCGGCAGATCGAGTCGGGCTGCAAGGCGATCCCCAAACGCTCCTTGAAAAAAAAGCTGCTCAAACCGCATATTCGCCTCTTTCCTTTTTCCTTTTTGTCATTTATATAGATATTCATATATATTCAATATCGTTAGAATAAGAAACCATGCAAAACGATCTCTACGACCTTCATTTGCGTAAGATACACTGAATGAACGAAAAATCAATAAATGATAATGCGGTACCGGATGGCCAAAACAAATCGAAGCGTCTAAATGTCACCCGGACGATTAAAGATGAGCTGATCATCCGACTTGCAGGAGACTGGCAAATCAAGCAGGGAATGCCTTCCCCAGAAGAAACGTTGAGCCAGTTTGAATCCGAGACAGTTATTCACCGTGTTGTTTTGGATATGACGGCATTGACGCAATGGGACAGTGGTCTCTTAACATTCTTGCTGAAAGTGATTCATCATTGCGAGCAGAAAAAGATTCCGATCCGGAATGTCGGGATGCCGCAAGGGGTCCAGCGGCTATTAAAACTGGCGATCGCCGTGCCGGAAAAGAAAGGTATTGCCAAGGAAACCCCGCAGGCGCCCATACTGACTAAAATCGGCGCAAGCACGGTTGCCTTCTTCCAATCTGCAGGAGATATCCTTGCATTCATCGGAGAAGCCTTTTTATCCCTTATCAGACTAGTGATAGGTAAGACCCACTTCCGCCGGTCGGATCTAATCCTTATTATTCAGGAGACCGGCGCTCAGGCGCTTCCAATTGTATCTCTCATCAGTCTGCTGATTGGACTCATTCTCGCTTTTATCGGCGCCATCCAACTAAAGATGTTTGGTGCTCAAATATATGTGGCAAATCTGGTCGGCATCGCGATGGTTCGAGTAATGGGTGCGGTAATGACGGGAATCATAATGGCCGGTCGAACCGGCGCTGCCTTCGCTGCGCAGCTGGGCACGATGCAAGTCAATGAGGAAATCGATGCCCTCACAACACTTGGCGTCTCTCCGATGGATTTTCTTGTGTTACCGCGAATACTGGCGCTGATCCTAATGATGCCGTTACTTTGTCTCTATGCTGACCTGATGGGTATTATAGGAGGCCTCATTGTATCTGTTGGAATGCTGGATATCAATTTACTCGAGTATTATAATCAAACAAAACTAGCCGTTCGCCTATCGGATCTTTGGATCGGTCTTGTTCAAAGCGTAGTATTTGGTGTTATCGTGGCACTGGCCGGTTGTTTTCGTGGAATGCAGTGTGGCCGCAGCGCACAGGCTGTGGGATATGCTACCACATCTGCGGTGGTTACAAGCATTGTCAACATCATTGTCGCAACGGCTATTATCACTGTCATATGCAATGAGCTTGGCCTATAAACATGGTATTATACTCCAGGCGTTAAATTCATGACAAAATCAAAGACTCATGTTATCGTTCAGGATCTTACCATGGCGTATGGCAGCTTTGTGGTGATGAGAGATCTGAATTTCACCATTAACCGCGGGGATGTTTTCATTATCATGGGTGGCAGCGGCTGTGGTAAGAGCACCTTGATGAAAATCCTGATCGGCCTTAAAGAACCGGCCCACGGCCAGGTTTTATTTGATGGGGTAAGCTTGTGGGAAGCAGATGTTCCGGAGCGAAATCGCATCATGAGACGCTTTGGTGTTTTGTATCAAAGCGGCGCTCTGTGGAGTTCCATGACGCTGGCGGAGAATGTGGCGTTACCATTGGAGCAATACACGAATTTGAATCTCGGGCAGATAGAGGAAATTACATCTCTAAAACTTGCGCTTGTTGGTTTAGCTGGATTCGAAGGGTATTATCCATCGAACATCAGTGGTGGGATGCGAAAGCGCGCCGGATTGGCGCGAGTGATGGCTTTGGATCCTGAAATTCTTTATTTTGACGAGCCTTCGGCTGGCCTGGATCCCATCAGTGCCAAACATTTGGATGATCTGATACTTGAGCTACGGGATAGTCTCGGTACCACAGTAGTTGTGGTAACACACGAATTATCCAGCATTTTTGCCATTGGAAATGACGCCATTTTTCTGGATCCAGAAACACGAACCATGATTGCCCAAGGAAACCCTCAAAAACTCTTGGTTGAATCTCAAGATTCTAAAGTGCTCAATTTTCTCACTAGAGGACAAAATAGCGTTAAGAAGAAACAATAGTAAACCCATGGAACGTATACTTATCTCTAACTCGAACTAGGAATACCCAATCTATGAGTAGACAGGCAAGCAAGACACTCATCGGTGCATTTGTTGTGGGGGCGATTGCGTTAATGGTTGCCGGACTCTTCGTTTTTGGATCTGGTAAGTTTTTTACTAAAAAAAATAAGTATGTAATGTATTTTGAAGGTTCAGTGAAAGGTCTCACCGTGGGGGCTCCGGTCGTTTTCCGAGGAGTTAAGATCGGTATGGTGACAGATATAAAGCTACGCGCTAGTCGTAAAGATCTGACTGTTAAAATCCCGGTGTTCGTTCAGGTGTTTCCCGAGCGGTTTGAGGAGATTGACCCTGTACAGACAGCACCGAAAGAGGAAAATATCGATGCTGAAGTCCAACAATTGATCAAACATGGTCTGAGGGCTCAATTGACGATTCAGAGCTTTGTCACCGCCCAGCTGATGATTGAATGTGATTACCATCCGGATACCCCAATCCGGCTCGTTGGCTCCGATAAAACGTATCCTGAAATACCCACCGTTCCATCCCCCTTTCAAGAGTTGACCAAGACAGTAAAAGAACTTGACGTCAAAGGATTCTATACCAAAATTTCCGAGGCCCTTTCTGGATTTACAGCGTTTGTAAATTCTCCCGAATTAACAAAAAGCGTCCAAACATTGCATCTTGCATTGGAGGATGCCCGGAAATTGATACAGGATATCGACAACCGCGTTGAACCCATCGCAGTCAGGCTAGAGGAAACCTTAACGGACACCCAGCATCTGGTGCGACGTATCGATAGTAAAATTGACCCCTTGGAAAAGGAACTCTCTGAGGTTGACAAGGATTTCCGACAATTGATAATGGTGATCCAGACCCGTGTGAAACAGTTGGCAACCAGCATGGAAAAAACGAACAAATCGGCAAATGCCGCTCTGGTCCAAGCTGAAAAGACACTAAAAACCGTGGAAGGTATCACGAAGGAGGATTCGCCACTCTCGTATGAGCTTACCCAGACACTTCAACAACTTTCAGCCGCCGCTCGCTCTATCCGTGTTTGGGCAGATTACCTGGAACGTCACCCGGAGGCACTGCTTCGTGGGAAAGGTGGAAATGCAAGGAGGTAATATGAAAATGAGGTTCCGTGGGAGTAAAATCAATTTTCTCATTTGCTATATGATGGTTCTCGTGGGATGTGTAACAGCAGCCAGCGCCCCTTCGCGATTTTATCTCATGAGCCCCCTGCCCGAAACGCTATCCACGCCACAAAGCACGGAAGGCGAAAGTTGTTTCGCTATCGGCATCGGTCCGGTTGAATTTCCGGCGTATCTGGATCGACCTCAAATTGTCACCCGACTCAACGAAAATGAGCTCAGGTTGGCTGAATTTGACAAGTGGGCGGAACCACTTAAGGATAATTTCACCCGTGTCCTTGCCGAAAATTTATCCACCCTGCTTTGTACGGATCCCATTGCCGTCTTTCCATGGAGAGGATCCGTACCCATCGATTATCAGGTCGCCGTAGAGCTGATCCGCTTCGACGGCGACCTCAGCGGGGCAGTCA
>JAHEHB010000133.1:0-2112 GCA_024644775.1 Deltaproteobacteria bacterium | reverse complement strand
GGACTATTTTGGGCAAAGACGGACGACAAATGCACGTATCGAAGCGAACGATATATACTGAGCCGGTAGAAGGACAAAACTATAAAGCCCTTGTTTCGGCAAAAAGCCGAGCCGTTGCCGCTTTCAGCCGGGATATTGCCGCAGAAATTAAGAACCTATTGATTGGAAAAACAAAAAAGTAAGTTTAAAAATCCAGTCACTCCTCGGGTAGTGAGATCTTTCTCTAATTTACAGGGTTCTCCACATCATATCGTTTTTCGTTTGTCACTGCGTGCACCTTAATTCCGACACCCGAAACCTGATACCTCACTCCGAAAAGGGGGACAAAAAGGGGATAACACTTAGAAGCTACGGCAGGAGTAACTATCGATACTCTCATTTAATGCCGATTCGGATCGGCTTCGAATGTGGTTTCCGGCACCGGTTGGGAGGGTTTGATTTCCCGTATCTTTTCAATTACCTTTTCTTGTTTCTCTTTAATTTTTTGAAAGGTATTCGGATGGACGATCTTAAATGGGGCTTTCAACGTCCTTTTCATAATACCCATCACGTTGGCACCCACATCTTTGGGTTTCATCGTTTCCACCGTTGGATCGAAGATATCGCCTCTAACCCGAAACGGAATCGTAATTAATGTCCCATCGAGAATATAATTTATGATTGGAATGTTCTTAACGATAAAATTGACCGTCTGCAGAGGTGCCACAAGAACCAGGAGATTCGTGTCTCGATTATTTAGTTTTATGGAACCCTGACAGACAATTTGCATGGCCGCACTGCTCAAACTGACTTCCTTGATTATGAGCCTTCCACTTTCAATATTTGCGTTTGCCTGTATCGTTTTATAGGCAAACCCCTCCTTATTCATATCGGGAATTTTCATTTTTAGGATCTGGGTAACATTTAGCAGTTCCAAGATTTTCGCGAGCAATCCGAAGCGTTTGATGCGACCATCCCTGGCCATAAATGCCAGGTCCGCCTTCAAGGCACGGGTTAATTCACTCGGTTTTCCCCTGGCGATGAAGTTTCCTTCCAGGTCGAAATTACCATCCACACGCCAATTCTCTTCCGTCAGGCAGACCACCGCATCCGTTAACGGTTCCTTATCAATCATTGGCTTAAATTTAAATGCAATGCCTTCAGGGGAGAGGGTCACCTCACCCGGTGTGGAGATGCCGCACAGCTTTGCTTCATGGATTATAAAATCGATTTTTTCCGGCTCTAATTTCATATCTGCCTGAAATGGACGCCAGATGTACGATTTATACTTAAAATAATCGGATTTAAACCGGAGCACACCGTTTATCGGCCAAGTATCTTGTTTTGTTTCTTTGTCAGCCCTCTTTTTTCGATCTAAAAACTTCTGAACTAATTTTTCACAATCGAGGCCATCGGCTCTGGCGTCCATATCGAGCCGAATCTCTTTTGAAGAAACGTTGATTATTCCGTTCAAATCGATTTTCCGGTTTAACCAGGAAAGATTCGCCGATTCCACGTTGACTTTGTTTTTCAATGCTGTCAATGATACATGAGCAATGTCCAAAGGAGTATCCAGGGGCCCTGGTGTGATCAACCCTTCCCCCTCGAGTTTTCCTTCGGCCGTCGAATTAATGAGCTGGTCCAAAATGATGCGCACTCTGATATCTCCGGAAATCCAACCGGTGATAATCTGATTTTCCACCAATAGTGAGTCCAGGGTTGCTTTGCTTAATTTCCCTTGAAATGAAACATCACAGACCCGTCGTTTCATATGAAACTTGAAAGCCGCATCCGACGCATCATCTTTGATTTTCAGGTTTTTTATGATCAACTCACCCGGCGTTTCCTGAACATCGATGTCGACACTCAGCCCCTCTTGTACTTTCAACTTCCCGGAAAATGCGGAAACTTTGTTGCTCACCGAAAGTTGGGCTTCTGAAACCCGTAACGGTGGGCGGATCTTGATGTGTTTTGGAAGTTTAACTCTATTCGAAGCCCAGCCGATCGCCTGAGCATCCATGACACCGTTAAAGCCGAGCTTAATATCATCAAAACCTTGTAAATAGTTATTGAACAAACCGGAAATTTTAACAACGGCATCCATGATTTCTGCATCCATATCCTGAAGCACTA
>JAHEHB010000480.1 GCA_024644775.1 Deltaproteobacteria bacterium | reverse complement strand
TCTTCTTTCAATAGTTTTTTTACATTTATAAGAACGGCTTCAATTTTATCCGCTGG
Organism: Deltaproteobacteria bacterium; assembly: GCA_024644775.1. Next base: position 3,871 of record JAHEHB010000480.1, on the reverse strand, counting down.
GAATTTACACGCACCATTTTCATCCATATGGATGATTTCTCCCGGACTGACATCCATACCGGCCACCGAGACCGGGACATTGACTGCATGAACCGCCATGTCGCCATGACCCGGTGTTACACCGCTGAGCATATATTGAAACTTCATGGGTCGGATTTCATCAATATCCCTTGACGGACCGTTGGATATCACACCTAAACACCCCACGGCCTTCATTGCAGACGTCATAACCCCGCCGGCCAATCCCACCTTACTAGCCAGCTCCGGTGGATACTTCTGTTGAAGAATCAGGATCGTCGGTTTCTTTGAAGCGTCCAGCGCATCGATAACATCCAAAAAAGATACCCGGGAAAAATTTGGATCCGGCAATCCGAAAACACAGGTGACCGCATAACCAACAGTTCTACCTAATTCAGGATACATGCATCGGACGGATTGATCCGTATACCAGTTTTCGGTCCAGGGGTTGTAAAGTCCAAGACAGAGTGGATTACTGGGATAGGTGGCGACCACATTGGTAATAGAGGGGGTGTCAATTTTTTCCAACGCCTCTAACATTTTTTTCTCAGACATTTTTGCCATCGATTAATCTCCTTTTTAATATTTTTGAAATATTTTCACATCTCTCACGCCAAAATCATTTCGGCTGCAGGTAACCATGCCACGCCCATCATATACCGAGCAATCGCTGTGCGTTTCCGCCCAGTATCTTTTCTTTATCCCCAGCACTGATATCCAATTTTTCGATGGTTTGAACCATTTTCTCCAGGCTTCCGATTTGATGGGGATAATCGCTTCCGGCCAATACATGCTCCGGACCGGCGAATTCGACGGCAAGCCGAAGGGCTTTTGGATCGAAATTGACCGAATCGTAGTAAAACGCTTTTAAACATTCACTTGGCGGTTTGCTGATATTTTCACGGCATTCCTTAAATACCTCATATCCTCGGTCCAGTCTTTCCGCAAGGTAGGGTATGGCGCCGCCTGCATGGTTCAGGATCCACTTGATGCCGGGAAATCTTTCCGCTACACCGCTGAAAACCAACTTGGCCGCCGTCAATGTGGTATCAAACGTAAATCCCAACAGCGGCATGAGCCAGTATTCCGACATGGCTTCAACGCCGACGGGAAACGTGGGATGGATATCGAGAATCAATTTCAATTCAGACGCTTTTTCGTAAAGTGGCCAAAACTGCTGATCGATTAGTTCTGTTCCATTCACATTGCTGAATACCTGAAACCCCCTAAAACCGAATGCTTCGTGAGCTCGCACCAGTTCTTCTACCGAAGCATCCGGATCGTTCAATGGCAATGTCCCTAATGCCGCAAAATGGTCTTTGTGCTCGGTCGTGATTTTCGCAAAATTATCGTTTACGACTCGAGCCAGTTCGGCGGCCCTTTCAGGCGTTTCCACATGGGTTCCTGGTGTGGTTAATGTAAGCACCTGTTTCTGAACCCCGGCCTTGTTTAGCACATCCGCTCTAAAATCGACATCTCGATGCCCCGGCACAACGATATTGTAATCGCCCGGATAATGGAGCAGTGGATTGTTATCTTCATCAAAGGTTACTTTAATATTACTCGGTCCGACTTCTAACTCTTTGAGATATTCCGGAGGATAGAAATGATTGTGAAAATCGATGATGGTCATGCATTAAACTCCTTTGTAGATAGTAATTTTAAATATTCAATGTATAGCTTTTTCTACTTCGATACGTCAAGATGCATAATTGCCGCCAATTCATTCTGCTTCCATCCCGGCGACAGGCGTACGCACCTTAAAGCCGTATCTTTCGAGCTTTTCGGCCAATTTATTGCAAGTTTTCTTTTCCTGTAAAGCAATTTCCGGATCCTCATAGATAAAGCGATTCACTTCCGACAGTTCACCTGCAAGCTGATCGAGATGTGAACTGATCTTCTGTTTTAATCTATCCATAGTATTATCTTGTCTAAATCTACTTGATTCATAACCAACCGATAATTTCTGATACAAGCAGTGCAACCGCTGCTGTTTATTTGAAGCCGCAATCTTATACAAAAATTTTCTGGCCTCGTCAAAAATGGTTGTTTTGCTTTAGATTCTGCGGACAGAGTGTCAGTGCGTTTTCGATTGAATTAACAGCTCTGGATAGTAACACTCCACCAGGTGATCCGCTTCAACGGTCGGCTGTGGGGCTTTCCGAGAACACTTTTCATCCGCTTTGGGACACCGAGGGTGAAACGTGCAGCCAGGAGGTGGATCGATGGGGTTGGGGTAGGTAATTCCGAGATGGGTTTCCGGCAGTCCCAATCGGGGTTCGGGGGTGAGAACCGAGGTAAGGAGGGCCTGAGTGTACGGATGGCGGGGATTTCGAAAAAGCGTCCGAGTTTCAGCCTCCTCAACGATCCGGCCCAAATACATCACGGCCACCCGAGACGCCAAGTGTTCAACCACCGCCAGGTTGTGGCTGATGAGAATATAGGTCAATCCGAACTCCTGCCGCAAATCCATCAAGAGATTCAAGATCTGGGATTGAACCGAAACATCCAGGGCAGAGGTCGGTTCATCGCAGATTACCACATCCGGCCGCATGATCAGGGCCCTGGCCACTGCCACCCGCTGCCGTTGACCGCCGGAGAGCTGATTCGGATAATTGTACTTGAGACGCGGCGTCAGACCCACCACCTCCATGATTTTATCGACCTGCTTTTCCCAGTCAGCCGGTTTTCCCACCTTGAGGGCTCGTAGGGGCAGCGAAATGATCGAAGCGAAGCTTTTTCGGGGGTTCAGAGAGGAGTATGGATCCTGAAATATGGGTTGGACTTTCCGTGCGATCTCGTGGTGGGGAAGGGATGAAACGATTTTTCCGTCCAAGAAGATTTCACCACTGGTGACTTTTTCAAGCTTTAAAATCATCTTGGCCATGGTACTCTTGCCGCACCCGGACTCCCCGACTATACCCATAACAGACCCCTCGCCGACGCTGATAGAGACACCGTTCACCGCATGCAGCGGACGCTTGCCTTTAAACGCTCCCGCTGATACGCGATAGGTTTTGGTTACGTCGACGGTTTTGACAACAGGCGCTTCCATCAATGTTAACTCCACTCAGTTGCACAGGCTTTGGGACTCAACATACAGCGATAGCAACGACCGGGTGAAATTTCAGTCAAACCGGTTTCGGTTGTTGCACACGCCGACGTGGATTTGGGACATCGGTTTCGAAACGAGCAGCCGGTCAGTTCTCCGATGGGGGTGGGCACGATTCCCGGGATGGAGCCGAGTTTCTGACCGGGTTGGGTTTTACCCGGAATGGGTATGCACGCCATCAGACCCCGGGTATACGGGTGAATCGGATTTTCAAAAACTTCTTCAGCCGTTCCGGTCTCGACCACCTCTCCGCAGTACATCACCGCCAAACGATCCGCCATCCGGGCGACAACACCTAGATCATGAGTGATCAGTATCAGACCCATCTCGAATTCCTTCTGCAGTGATGCCAAGAGGCTGAGGATCTGGGCCTGAATGGTCACGTCAAGGGCGGTGGTCGGTTCATCGGCAATGGTCAAACTGGGACCGCACATTAGGCCCATGGCGATCATCACCCGCTGGCGAAGGCCGCCGGAGAGTTGATGGGGATACTGTTTCAATCGGCTCTCTGCAGCGGTAATGCCGACTTTATCCAAAAGGAAAACCGCCCGTTCCCTGGCCTCATTTTTGGAGACCCTGCGGTGTTGCATCAACGCCTCTTCAAGCTGGTTTCCGATGGTGTAACAAGGATCCAGCGACGTCATCGGCTCCTGGAAGATCATGGTCATTTTTTTACCGCGGATGTCGGCCATGTCCGATTCGCTGGTCTTCATGAGGTTCTTTCCTTCAAAGGAAAGCACT
>JAHEHB010000479.1 GCA_024644775.1 Deltaproteobacteria bacterium | reverse complement strand
GAAAACGGATTACAGATAGCATATGATATCACCGACCCGGACGAACCGGTAGAGAAGTGGCGCACGCCGACAATCGACGTGAATCCGGCCACGGGTCTACGCTTCGGCAGCGGATTTTCCGCGGGCTCCAGTCTGGCGGTGGATTACAAACGCGGCTACCTGTTTGGCGGTACGGGGCAAAACACCAGCGAGCCATATGTCGGTTATCCGGATCCGGAATTTGCACCCGAAGGCTATGTGGATCGCGGCGATTCGCTCTATGCCGTGGACTTCAACACCGGAGAGTTCGTTTGGACCAATCAGTTCCACGCTGGTGATGTCTTCAATCTCAACGAGCCCGTGTCCACCGGCCCCAATCGTCCCGACGGACCGCGTGACGCCGACGTGTTGTCACCCCCGCTGTTGTTCACCGCGCGTATCAAGGGACAAAGAATCGATCTTGTGGGAAATGGCAGCAAGGGGGGGGTGTTCCGTGCCGTCGACCGTGACACCGGAGAGACGGTTTGGGAGCGACATATCAGTCGCCCGACCGGCATCGGTGGAATCCAGGGCGGGGCTGCATTTGCCGAAGGTGTGGTATACGTGGTTGGATTCGAAGGCATCGACGACGGATTCTCCGACGCCCAGTTCGGTGTGTCACTCGACACCGGTAATTTCGCGAATGCCCTCTTTGCGACTTTCAGTCCGGCATTCTGGGCCGATGTGGAGGACACGCAGTCTGACAATGACCCGGCCACCGGTATGCGTATAAAGGTCTACGCCTTGAATGCCAGGAACGGTAAGTCTCAATGGCGGCTTCCAGGCGGCAGAGACTATGTCGAACTTCACTCTGGAGCGGCGCTGCGCCATGTATCGGTAACAAACGGGCTATTGTTCGTCACCTCGTCTGCAGGCCGGCTCTTCGTTCTCGATGCTCGTAAGGGAGAAATACTGTTTACCGATCAAACCTCGGATCTCAACGAGCGCTTCGACCTGGGTCTCGGCAAGCCACACCATGCCGGCATGAACAGTGGTACCTTGATCAGCAAGGGAATGGTCTACGTTCCCTATGGGAACCAGAATCACCCATCCGGCGGCATTATTGCCTACGAGGTGAATCACCGACCCCAGGCGGCAGACGACACAGTCAGGGTGTCCGGCAGGGCACCGGTTATAATCGATGCGCTCGACAACGACAGCGATCCCAATGGCGATCGCTTGCGTTTCTCCATCGTTGGCGGTCAGCAAATCAATCCGGACGATGGGTACGTGGACACAGTAAATTTACCTTACGGCAAGATCGAGGTCTTCAATCCGGGCGACGACCCCGATGACCCCGAAGCCGCCTATCTAGATTCATCCCGTCCACGCGCTTCCGCGGTTTGCGTCGCTTGAGTTACCAGGTGGCGGACATCGCTCCGAATCGGATGGTAAACGGCATCAAGCTCGACGAGCCCGAGCCGACCCACCGGTCACGCACCGCCCGCGCCCGTGTTCGATTGATCAGGGGGGGTGAAACATGTGGTATATTTCCGGAATGTATTTATTCTGCAGACTAAAATGTTACCAAAAAAATATTATTTTGTGATCATTTTGTGATGTCTCCTTTGTAGAGTGAATTTCATCTAAATTCGCGGGTGGATTGTTTATGATCTGCAAAATCAAAGGAGGGATTAAGATTGATGGTAGCTCTAACTCTTATTTATGTATGGCCTCAATGCTTTTACCAACGAATGACGCATTTGTTGCCCTAAATGGCATCAGGGTCTGGCGCCTGAAAAAAGAGGCTATTTATCTGAATGCCTATGATGCCGGGACAGAGTTCAATGATGAATTATGTGAAGGTATTCCTGGACCGGTAGAGGAATGTGGTGGTGGTAACGGCTACACCCCTGATGGCGGGGAAGGTTGGGTCACACCGCACCCTGGAATCCATGGGTTTGCAGAAGTATCAGCTATGATCTTCAATTGGGGCGAACCGGTTGCCAAGATTACTGTTAAGGTTAAAAAGTAGTCAAAAAATAACTTTCCACCCACGAATTTAATAGTATAAAGGTTCTTGAACTTAATCCAAAAAAGGCTGTTGCTGACATATTTTTCACGAAACGATAATATTGATGTCAAATGAGGGTAGAAGGGATAGCTTGAGCAGGGGTATGGGCCGGAAGTTGAAATGTGAAGGTGGTACCCGAATTTGGGGTGCTGGTGACCTCGATGGATCTTTCGTGTAATTCCAAGATACGTTTTGTGATCGCCAAACCGAGCCCCGAATGTCCGGGCTGGCCCTTGCGGCTCTTGTCCAATTGATAAAACCGATTGAATATGTGGGGAAGCTCCTCTTCAAATATGCCGCATCCGGTGTCTTTGATCTTCAATGTAACGTTCTGATTGTGAGGTGTTAAAATCAGACAGATGGAACCACCCTGGTAAGTGTACCGCACTGCATTTTCAATAAGGTTTTCCAGTACACGTTCGATCAATCCGATATCGGCATTTACAAAGGGAATATCCTTTTCGATGGTTATCGAGATCGTAATACTTTTTTCTCTTGCCGCTAATTGAAATTTCTGGACCACATCCTGTGTCAGTTCACCCAGGTTAAAGGGCTCGTGTGTCACAACGATCTCGCAGGAGTCGAGTTTCGCCAGCTCCAAAAGGTTGTGCACCAATTTGTTTAGCCGTTCGCAATGCTTGATGGCGGTTTTAAGATAATCTCGCCGTTCTCCGCCTGTCAGACTCTTGTCTTTTAGAAAGAGCGTTTCGATATAACCCTGCAAGGTGGCAAGTGGTGTGCGCAAGTCATGGGAAACGTTTGCGATTAGATCACGTCGCAGCATATCGGATTTTCTTAAATCCTGCATTTGAACGTTAATGCGCTCTGTCATCTGTTTAAAAGTTGCCCCCAATCGATCGATTTCGTCAGCTGAATTTCTCCGCTTCTTGACGGGCAGATTCATTTTGTTGAGCGTCTCGCCTTTGTTAAAGGCGTCCATAATGTTCGCAAGCCGTTTCAGCCTTCCTGTCAGCGACGCAAATAAAAGCAGTCCTGCGATTAGAGCGAACAAAAGAGCGGCGGAGATCATCCAAGTGCTCAATTTAAGAATATAGCTTCCCTTTAGTTTTTGCACGACACTATCGTACATCTCTCCGCCTAGTATCACATACAGATAGCCCTGCATCTTTCCCTCTTGAGGTATCCGCGCCGCCGTAAAGACCTTCTTGCCTTTGGGGTCCCGGGGGTCGTCACCGAAAACAGGAAGGGTCACCTCACCTATAAGCCATTTTTCTATAGGCCCCAGGTTCACCCGTTTTCGCTTTACCTTTCCGGGAGGAGCAGAAAACGCAAGGATCGTACCCTCCGTGTCAAGGAGGTAAACCTCAATGCTCGGATTGATCACCATTAGCATGTGAAAGAGTTCTTCGAGAGCCTTCTCATTTATGCGCTTGTCATGTATGAGAAGTTTTTCCTTAACAATATGTTCCGCTATTTTGCTGTTGAGTTTCTGATTGACCTCCTGATGGTACATTTCCGTGGAAAACATGGTAACCACAATAAATGCCAGGCCCACCAGGCAAAACAACCCGGTCAATACGGCCGCCAATTTCGAATATAAGGATCTAAACATTGTTTCACCCGGTCCTTGTTTGCAACTTATCTGTCCGACTCCGCAAACTTATAACCGACGCCCCAGACGGTGAGAATATAGCGTGGCTGGGCGGGATCTTTCTCGATTTTGGCCCGTAGGCGGTTTATGTGTGAATTGACGGTGTGTTCATAGCCATCATGCCCATAGCCCCATACCGCGTCCAATAGCTGCGCACGTGTAAATACCGTACCAGCATGTCGTGCAAAATACAAAAGCAAATCGAATTCTTTTGCCGTAAGATCGATGGTCTTTTCCTTAAGGTTTACGGTTCGTCTTGCCGGATCAATGGCTAAATCCCCGGTG
>JAHEHB010000004.1 GCA_024644775.1 Deltaproteobacteria bacterium | reverse complement strand
CGTTGCTGCGTCAGGGTTTCCCCCATTGCGCAAAATTCCTCACTGCTGCCTCCCGTAGGAGTCTGGACCGTGTGTCAGTTCCAGTGTGGCTGATCATCCTCTCAGACCAGCTAACCATCGTAGCCTTGGTAGGCCGTTACCCTACCAACAAGCTAATGGTACGCGGGCTCATCTTCAAACGGTAGCTTACATGTAGAGGCCACCTTTAATTTTAGAGGCCGGAACCCTAAAAATGTCATCCGGTATTAGCTCCGCTTTCGCGGAGTTATCCCCGATTCAAAGGTAGATTACCCACGCGTTACTCACCCGTACGCCACTTTACTTGCTTCAGCAAGCTAAAGCGTTCTCGTGCGACTTGCATGTGTTAAGCACGCCGCCAGCGTTCATTCTGAGCCAGGATCAAACTCTCCAATTAAACTCTTTTTCACATTAAATGTGATGTTATTCGTGGACCCAACGAATGGTTCTGTCACTATTTAGTTTTCAAAGATCAAGCAATATATCAATTTCAGAAATTGATACTCCGTACTTACATAACGAAGTTCTATATTAATTTCCTTTAACAGTCATGTCAAGCTTTTTTACGACAACAAAAAAGATTCAAGACATTTTTTTTAGATTTCGTTATTGAGGTACAATAAATTTAAAAGAGCTAACTTCTCGTTCAACAATGCATCGATATTTACAGTTAATAATTTTGATTGTCAAGCAATTATTTCAACTGTTTTCTTTTTTTTTAACGAGGCTATTTCAAAGCGTGTGATTGCTTTAACGGTCGGGTCTAAGATCCCGGATTCATTTTACTTCAACTTTATGGAACCGTTTCTTACCGAACCGCAAAACGATCTCCATATTCTGCACATCTTTGTCGGTAATCAATGCATCAACCGTCTGAATTCGCTTGCCATTCAAGTAAGCACCACCCTGCTGAATAAGTCTTCTCGCCTCGCTGTTTGATTTTGCCAAGCCAACGGTATAAAACAATTTAAACGCAGGCACCCCCGTTTTTAACTGCGCTATATCTAAAATCGTATGGGGAACCGATCGGTTATCCTGCGTCTGAGCATCTCTCGGTATAGCGCCTGAAGGAAGCAGATCCGCAGGCAGCAACCGGCCGCCAAACATACTCTCGGCCGCACGATATGCTTTTAGTGCATTATCTCTTCCGTGAGCAAGTTGCGTTGCCTCAAAGGCAAGTACGGTTTTGGCGAGATTAAGATCGGCTCCGGAAATCTCCTTTATCGCTTCGATCTCTTCCATCGGTAAAAAAGTAAACAGTGCCAAAAATCGCGCCACATCCCTGTCATCCGTGTTAATCCAGTATTGATAATATTCATACGGGGTCGTTCTCGTCGCGTCCAACCAAACTGCGCCTTTGGCTGTTTTTCCCATTTTTGCCCCGCTACTGGTGGTAATCAACGGGAATGTGATACCGAAAACCGTTTCCTGACACGCTCTACGGATCAAATCAATACCTGCAACAATATTTCCCCATTGATCGCTTCCACCCATCTGCAAGCGACAGTCTTGAGTATCAAAAAGTTTAAAAAAATCATATGCTTGAAGTAACTGGTAGTTAAATTCTATAAAACTTAGGCCTTCCTCGGATTCCAGGCGCATCTTGTAGCTTTCTACTTTAATCATGCGATTCACGCTGAAATGCCGGCCGATATCTCTGAGAAAGGGGATATACCCCAATTTTGTCAACCAATCCGCGTTGTTCAAAAGCAACGCTTTCTCACGGCTGAAATCCAGAAACTGTGAAAGTTGCCGTTTAAGCCCTTTTACATTTTCTTCCAAGTCGTTAACATCGAGAAGTTTTCGCATCTCCGTCTTACCACTGGGGTCTCCCACAAGTCCGGTACCGCCGCCGACAAGCGCGATGGGACGATGGCCGTGTCTCTGCATCTGAGCCAATGCCATTATGGGTATCAGACTTCCCACATGAAGGCTGGAGGCGGTTGGATCGAAACCGATATAGCAGGTTGCCTTTTCATTTTGAAGGAAATCAACGAGTTCTCTGTCATGAGTCGTTTTGTCAATGAAACCGCGTTCTTTCAAGGTATCAAGTACATTCATTTTAATCCCTAATCCGAATAGAGCCAAAACCACCAAAGGTTAAATGGAACCGGTTAGAATCGAAATTTAGTCGACCTATTTATTCGCATATGCAACAGCCCGGGTTTCTCGAATCACTGTGACCCTAATTTGTCCAGGAAAGGTAAGCACCTCCTCGATCTTTTTTACGATATCCTTACTCAGCAGCACGGACTGGTCATCTGAAACCATGTTGCTCTCTACCATCACCCGTACTTCCCGACCCGCTTGTATGGCATAAGAATTGGAAACACCTTCGAATGAATTTGCGATGCTTTCCAGTTCTTCGAGGCGTTTTATATAGTTCTCTAAAAGCTCCTTACGCGCACCAGGTCGTGCGCCCGATAGACTGTCGGCAGCTTGAACCAACAATGCATAAATGGACTCCGGCGATACATCTTCATGATGGGCGGCAATTGCGTGTACGATTTTAGATGATTCACCGTATTTTTTCGCAAGTTTGGATCCAATCACGGCATGGGGCCCCTCTACTTCGTGATCCACCGCCTTACCCAAATCATGAAGTAAACCAATACGCCGAGCCAATTTGGTATCTAAACCCAATTCCGCCGCCATGATGCCCGCCAAGAAACCAACCTCCAGCGAATGTTGCAACACGTTTTGGGCGTAGCTGGTGCGGAATTTTAATTGTCCGATAAATTTAATGAGTTTATTATGGATGCCATGAATACCTAAATCAAAAGCGGCCTGTTCGCCGGCCTCCTTAACGGTCTGGTCAACTTCCTGGGTGACTTTCTTGACCACATCCTCGATGCGAGCCGGATGGATACGCCCATCTGCGATTAAACGCGTCAGAGAAATTCGCGCTATTTCGCGTCTAACCGGATTAAATCCTGATAGTATAACGGCCTCGGGCGTGTCGTCGATAATAAGATCAATACCCGTCGCAGCTTCTAATGCCCGGATGTTGCGTCCTTCTCTGCCGATGATACGCCCCTTCATTTCATCGTTTGGAAGTTGCACCACGGATACAGCCCGTTCAGCAATAAAATCACCGGCATATCGTTGAATCGCGGTGGCCATGATTTTTTTGGCTTTCTTGTCTGCTGTCTCTTTTGTTTCATTTTCAATACGCTTGATGAGTTTGGCGCCTTCATATCGTGCTTGATTCTCCATAGATCGAATCAGCAACTCCTTTGCCTGTTCAGAGGTCAATCCGGAAATCCTCTCAAGTTGTTTTTGTTGTTCCTCAAGAAGTTTATGAAATTTTTGTTCGTCACGAAGTATTTTTTCTTCTTTTTTTGTGAATTTTTTTTCCTTTTTGATAATCTCTCGGTCTCTTTGATCCAACTGTTCATTTTTTTTGTCGATGGTTTCTTCCTTACGGAGCAACCGTTGTTCTCTTTTTTTTAAATCAGCCCGTGTATCTTTCGTCTCAGCATCGAATTCACTTTTCATCTTGAATAGCTTGTCTTTGATTCCAAGGTCGGCTTCCTTCAATAAGTTCGAGGATTTACGCTTTGCCTCTTCTATGATTTGTAACGCTTCGGTCTGGGCCGCCTTGATCTTCTGAGAAACGATTTTACCCCTTACCCAATATGCAATGCTAAACCCCACCAAAAAGGCGATGGCAGCGTAAATCAATAATAGATGATACTCAATCATTACCCTTCTCCTTGGCTATATCGATCGCTTCTTTCATACGGCCGCGAACAGGGAACGTAATCAGAAGAAACGGTTCCATATATCCATTAATTGTCCGACGGTACATATTTTTTTAAACTTCATACAGGCCTCAATCGGAGGAGACGATTATCGGCTGATGAATGAGATGAGGTTGGAAAACAACTGATGGGATATTAAGGAAGATTGTCGTGATGGGTCTGATACACGTGCTAAACTCTATTATGTTATCAAACCCCCACCACAATGCCGTGTTGGCAGGCCTTTGAACCCGAATGGAAAGGGGGTACCCTGTGGTTTCTTTAGGCTTTTCTGTGAAACCAGAACATGCACACCAAAACCAGGAAAGGTTCCCTTCTAATGAATGTTGGATCAAAGTACATCTTCCAATCACGCACACGGCAGGGGTCTGATAAAAATTGCATGACGCTATCTTTCGATCCGATTTCCTATGGTTATCTCATCCAGTGAAAGGCAAATTTCAGTATGGGAATAAGCGGCAACTCGGGCAACCGTTTTTTGTTATTTGTATCTCTATCATTTCTAACCGGTATCCAGCTGCCGTATCAGATTCGCGGATCGCTCAGAGATATCTTGCAGCGTTTTTAAATGATTTTTCCTTAACTCAATGTTTTCACTTACAATATTCAAAGCAGCAATAATGAGGATAGCGATTTGTGTGATTTTCGGCGATTCTTTTGCTTGTTGAGATTCAACCCGAGCGACCTCTTTAACCAACGTATCCGCAACCTCCTGCGCATCTTTATCTGCTCCTTCAGCTTTGAAAGTGTAAGGTTGCCCAAAAAGATTTATCGTAACATGTTGTTCCACTGAAATAAGATCGTGCCTTTCCATGGAAAGGGCGTAATCACGCAGCGTCTGTCATTTCCGCCAATCTAACTAGTAAATTGTCAATTTTCGACCGGATCAGATCCCTTTCCTCTACATAGCTTTTCTCACTATTAATTTTCCCTTGAAGCTCATTTTCCAGCGAATCAATTTTTTTTCTAAGCTCTTGGTTCATTGCTTCAAGAGATCGAGAGGCCTCAATCAACCTCCCGACTTTTTGTTCGATCACATCAAATTGTCCTACGATTCCCTCGTTTTCCAATCTGTCACCTCATTAAAATTTTTATTAGTATATTCCTATATATAAATCAAAGTCAAGATCTTTTACTTAAACGATGCCGCATGATTAATTCGGCGCTTTTCAATTCCCCACGCGTATTGACACCGATGATCTCCTCATATTTATCAGTAAATACAACACCGACATCCATTCCTGCGTTATTTCCAATCTCGACAATATCCGTAAGATACCGTTCACCTTGTACGTTACGTGTATTTGTTTTTTGAAGTGTTTCGGAAAGTATGTCTTTTTCTACGCAGTAAATCCCCGTATTAATCGTTTTTATCTGCTTTTGTTCACGGGTTGCATCCGCTTCCTCAACAATCTTGCGAAGCTTCCTGTTCTTATCGAGCAACAATCTTCCGTATCCCGTGGGATTATCAAGCTCAATTCCCAACAGGGTGATATCCCGATTCGATGTTCTGTGATTGTCCAATAGTGTTTGGATCGTTTGAGGCAATAACAGCGGGACGTCCCCACAGAGGATAATCACGTCCCGGGTGAACGCAGGGAGATGCCCCAGCGCGGTCAGAACGGCGTGTCCGGTTCCAAGCTGTTTTTCCTGGAGCGCGTAGGTGACCTGATACCTTTCGGATACAATTTGCCGAACCTTTTCAGCCTGATGGCCAACAACCAGTATTACATTATCGCCGACAACGTGTCTGGCTGTCTCAACAACGTATAAAATCATGGGCTGTCCTGACAATTCATGCAAGACTTTGGCCGTCTGAGATTTCATTCGTGTGCCAAGACCTGCGGCAAGTATGATTACCGCTGCATCGTTATCGGTATCGTTCATCATTGAAAATAACTGCAAAAATATCCAAGAAAAAAGGGCAGACACGATAACAAATCTACCCTTTTCAAATTGAAAGAAATTTATAGTTTCAGATTTGCCGCCCCGACTCTATAATCAGACGCTACAATCAGATTTTATAGTCGGAGAATCGATCAGCAGAAGAAATTATGATTGAGCGATCTTAATGCGACAGATGGCTTTTTCAAGGGCAGCCTTGGCTCTCGTAAAATCGATGGTATCATCTTCTTTCATAGCCAACCGTTTTTCAGCCCGCTCCTTGGCAGATATAGCACGCTCGATATCAATACTCCGTCTTCTTTCGGCTGACTCCGCCAATATCGTAACCCTATCCGGCAATGCTTCTGCAAAACCACCGTTTACAAATACAAATCGTTCTTGTCCGTTGACGTCTTTAAAATGAATGGTACCGACATTGAGCGTTGTCATAAACGGCGTATGATTTTCCAGAATCCCGAATTCCCCGAGACTCCCAGGTGCCATTACAATTTGCACCTCTTCATTCACTACAACGCTTTCGGGCGTTACGATTTCCAACCGAATATTTCCAGCCATACCGATCCCTCGCGTTTATGCAGTTTCCGCCATTTCCTTGGCTCGTTCAACCACCTCTTCAATGCCTCCTGCCATGTAGAAGGCTTGCTCCGGAATATCGTCGTGCTTACCTTCGCATATTTCCTTAAAGCTTCGCACCGAATCCTCTATCTTCACATACTTTCCATTCCGGCCTGTAAATGCCTCCGCCACATGGAAGGGTTGAGAAAGAAAACGTTGGATTTTTCGTGCCCGAGCCACGGTGATCTTGTCTTCATCGGATAACTCTTCCATACCCAAAATTGCAATAATATCCTGCAACTCTTTGTACTTCTGAAGAATCTGCTGAACCTGTCGCGCGACCTGGTAATGTTCTTCCCCGATATAAGCCGCGTCCAGTATTCGCGAGGTAGAATCCAGCGGATCCACGGCAGGATAGATACCGAGTTCGACAATCTGTCGCGATAACACGACGGTTCCATCCAAATGGGCGAACGTGGTCGCAGGAGCCGGGTCGGTTAGATCGTCCGCCGGAACATATACACATTGCACGGCGGTGATTGATCCCTTATCCGTTGATGTAATCCGTTCCTGAAGCTCGCCTAGATCGACCGCTAAAGTGGGTTGATAGCCCACCGCCGATGGCATCCGACCAAGCAGCGCGGAAACTTCTGAACCGGCTTGGGTGAACCGGAAGATATTATCGATAAAAATCAATACATCCTGTCCCTCTTCGTCTCGAAAATATTCGGCTGCCGTGAGTGCAGATAGAGCGACTCTGGCTCGTGCGCCCGGGGGTTCGGTCATCTGGCCATAAATCAGGGCGGCTTTTGGCAACACACCGGAATCCTTCATTTCATGATAAAGGTCGTTGCCCTCACGGGTACGCTCACCAACACCGGCAAATACGGAAATACCACCATGTTGCATCGCAATGTTGTGTACCATCTCCATCATGATAACGGTTTTGCCCACACCAGCGCCACCAAACATACCCATCTTTCCGCCTCGGGGGAACGGAACAAGCAAATCAATCACTTTAACCCCGGTCTCCAGAACCCGCACCGTGGTATCCTGTTCGGTAAACATGGGTGCTTCACGGTGTATCGGCGACATCTTTTCTTGACTGACGGGTCCCAGCCCATCCACCGGTCGACCCACAACGTTGAGAACACGTCCCAAACCGGCTTCACCCACGGGCATCATAATGGGATTAGCGGTGTCTTTTACCGGCATCCCCCGGACCAATCCATCGGTAACATCCATGGCAATCGTTCGAACCACATTGTCCCCGAGGTGTTGGGCAACCTCTACGACCAGATTATCCGGCTCATCGTTGATGGTGGGATTACTGATTGTCAACGCTGTGTATATCGTCGGCAATTTTCCTTGCTCAAATTCCACATCGACAACAGGTCCCATGACCTGTAAAACGGTACCCACATTTTCTTCCATCTAAAATCCTCCTATCAAGAATCGGGGAATTCCAAAATCCCCAAATTCCTAAATCCCTCAATTTCTCAATCCCCAAATACCTAAATCCCTCAATTATCAATCACCCTCTCAATGCCTCTGCCCCACCGACAATATCCATCAGTTCTGCTGTAATTGCTGCCTGTCGCGCTTTGTTGTAGGCCAAAGTAAGTTTTTCAAGCAAATCGTTACAGGCTTTGGTTGCATTGTCCATTGCCAGCATACGTGCGGCATGTTCACTGGTGGACGTCTCCAAAAGCGCGCTGTGTAATTGTACATAAACATTCCGTGGGAGCATCTCACCCAAAAGTTCATCGGCTGACGGTTCACAGATATGTTCCGGCAGATAGATTGCCGTTTCATCCGGTGTCTGCTCCTCTTCTATACGCTCGATGGGCGGTATCGGAAGGATCTGTTTAACCATCGGAACCTGTCGCGCCATACTGACGTATTCTGAATAGACAACGTAAACTTCGTCGTAGACTGACTGAAGATACGCTTCCACCAATTCCCGGCCGGTGGTCAGTGCCACATTAAACCCGAAGTTGGCACCCACAACTCCTAAATGTTCGCTTTCAATTTGAAGGCGATTCTTTCGACACCAATCGCGGCCTTTTTTTCCGAAATTGGTAAAGGAAATCCCACCATTTTGCAGGGATTTCTCCTCCAGGATTGTTGCTGCTTTTGCCATGAGATTCGCGTTGAATCCACCACAAAGACCTCGATCGGAGGTGCATAATACAATATTGATTTTTTTCACATCCTCACGGGGCACCAAGAGCGGATTCGCTTCCCCGCTCGACCGTTCCGAGAGATTACCGAGGACTTCAGCAAACTTGCTGGCGTAAGGGCGGAAAGCTTCCATATTTGTCTGTGCACCACGCAATCGGGAAGCCGCGACCATATTCATGGCTCGCGTAATCTGTTTCGTCTTTTTTATCGCGCCAATTTTCTCTTGAACATCTTTTAAGGTTGCCATACACCGTCGCCCTTATGAAATAAAACTTGAAATGTGTGACTCGTAACGTGGATCAACCCATCAAATGGATCACTCACATGATGTTATTTGAATTGTAGACAGGTCACATTCATATACCCAAGTTTCCAGTTTCAAATATCTATTTTACGGTATCCTTAAACTCCTGATCATAGTCGGTTAAGGCATCGGTCATCAGTTTGTCCAAATCCTCGGAAATCTCCAGTTTATCGGCAAGTTCCGTAAATATCTGCGGATATCGCTCCTCAATAAACGAATAGAGGCCGGTTTCATATCTTGCCAATTCGTTCAGAGGATAGTTATCAAGAAAACCCTTTGTCCCGGCATAGAGGATGGATACCTGTTTTTCCAATGGTAACGGTTGGTATTGTGGCTGTTTCAGGATTTCAACCAACCGAGCACCACGGGTAAGCTGTCTCTGGGTTGCAGCATCCAGATCACTACCGAAAGCAGCAAAGGCTTCAAGCTCACGGAATTGCGCCAAATCGAGTCGCAGCGTTCCTGCCACCTGTTTCATGGCTTTGACTTGAGCGGCTCCACCGACCCGGGACACCGAAAGTCCGACATTAATCGCCGGCCGGACCCCGGCAAAAAACAAACCGGGTTCAAGATAGATCTGGCCGTCGGTAATGGAAATAACGTTTGTTGGAATATAAGCGGACACGTCACCAGCCTGAGTTTCGATAATGGGAAGCGCAGTGAGAGAACCCGCACCCAATTCATCATTTAATTTAGCCGCACGCTCCAGAAGGCGAGAGTGATTATAGAATATATCACCCGGAAAGGCTTCGCGGCCCGGTGGACGTCTTAACAGGAGCGAAACCTGTCGATATGCTACCGCCTGTTTGGAGAGGTCGTCGTAGATGATGAGAGCGTGCTGCCCTCTATCTCGGTAATATTCACCCATGGCACACCCTGCGTAGGGTGCAACGTACTGCAATGTGGCCGGATCGCTGGCACAAGCGGCTACAATCGTCGTATATTCCATGGCGCCATATTTTTCAAGCACCGCATGAACCTGAGCAACGGTGGATTTCTTTTGACCGCATGCCACGTAGATACAATAGACTTCAGTGTTTTTTTGCGCCAAAATCGCATCGATGGCACAGGCAGTCTTTCCAATTTGTCGATCGCCGATGATCAATTCCCGTTGACCGCGGCCGACCGGTGTCATTGCATCAATAGCCTTTAACCCTGTATAGCAGGGTTCATGTACACTTTTTCTGGCGATAACACCCGGGGCAACCATCTCCACCCGTCGAAATTCTTCAGCCTCGATGGGACCTTTTCCGTCAATCGGTTCCCCGACCGCAGACACGACACGCCCCAGAACGGCATCTCCAACCGGTACCTGTGCGATACGATTGGTACGTTTGACGATGTCTCCTTCCTTAATATGGATATCTTCTCCCATAATGGCGACACCCACATTATCCTCCTCAAGGTTGAGCACCAGCCCTAGGATGCCACCGGGAAACTCGACAAGTTCCAATGCCATCACCTTGTCAAGGCCATACACCCGGGCGATACCATCTCCAACCGACAGCACGGTACCTGTTTCACTCAGCTCTACCTTCTTGTCGTAATCCTTGATCTGTTCTTTAATTATTTGGCTTATTTCTTCGGCTCGTAATTCCATTAGACACGCTCACCCCTTTTTAAAGATTCCTTCATATTCTGTAATTGGGTTCTAACACTTCCATCTACGACAAGATCGCCTATCCTGGTAACAACACCTCCGATCAGGTCGGGATCTTGTTTAAGGTCCAATACAAGCTCTTTCCCTGTTATGCCGGAAAGGGATTTGCGAATTTTTTCAACGGTTTCCGCAGATAAATCTGTAGCCGATACGAGTTCTGCCCGGGCGATCCCTTTTAATTCGTCTGCCAACCTCTGATAATATTCATCAATATTTCTGATGAATCCAATTCGCCCTTTGTCAAACAGCAACATCAGAAAAGACGTCGTTACCATTGAAATATTCAGTTTTTCAACAATTGTCTCTAAAATCCGTCTTCGGCTGGCAACGTCATACAGCGGGTTGGAAATGATCTGCTCCAACTCCGTTTCTCTATCTAACAATGCTGAAATACCCGCCAACTCTTTCCGATAGGCTTCTGCTTGACCGTCTTCCTTACCAATGAGCATCAGCGCCTTAGCATATCGCCTTGCGATCGATACATTTTTCACCGTATGTCCACCTTCTCTAAATATTCATCCACCAGCCGGTCTTGATCCGTCGATGAGATATTTCCCTTTATGATACCCTCGGCCTTAGCCAGCGCTCTTTCAAAAATCTCCACTTGAAGCGTTTCCTTTGCCATACCGAACTCGTGTTCGATGTTCTTTCGTGCTTGTTCTTCGATTTTTCCCGCCGCTGCTTTCGCCTCCCGAAGAATCCGGTCTTTGGCTTCATTTCCCTGCTTTACATATTCAGCCACGATTTTTTCAGCTTCGTTGTCTAAAAGCGCCAATCTCTTATCGTATTCCGCCAATTGTTGGTCTGCCTCTTTTTTCTTTTCTTCCAAATCGGCCAATTGGTCCTGAATCCCTTTGATTCTGCCGTTTAAGGCCTGCGACACAGGCTTCCGCAGAAGAAAAACCAGTACGATCGCAAGCACTGCAAAGTTCATCACCCGATAGGTATCGGTCGCAACCCATCCTTTCGCCGGCGCGTCATGGGCGTCCTCATGAGCCCCCTTGGTTGCCCCCAAGACAACCCCCAGGACAATCCATGAATACAGCAGAAATATTATCGAAAAAATGAGTATCCTGTGTCGTTTTCTCATTCGACCGGTCTCCCGAGTATTTTTTGGCTGATAGATTGTGCAAACCCATCAATTTCCCGATGTAACGATGCGCCCACTTGCTCGGCGTCCTTTGCGATTTTTTCCCTAACACCGACCAACTCCGCTTGGGCTTTCGCATGAATCGCCTGGATGATCTTTTTTTCTTCCTCCTCCGCAGAGCTTAATAGTGCCGCCTTTTCCTGTACGCCTTTTTCTCTTGCGGTTTTCATACCGAATACAAGCGATTCGTCCTTTTCATTCGTATCCCGAACGGAAGTTTGAATACTCTTTTCCAACCCGGTAACTTTTTCTTTTCTTTGATGCAGCACTTGTCGTATAGGCTTGTACAACACCCGGTTGAGTATCCAGATCAAAAAGACAAAGTTAACGATCTGAATCACAAGAGATTCGTCTATTTTGATCATAAGGCCCCTCCGTAACACTGGTTTTAATTAGAATCTGGGCAGGTTCTTTGATATTTCCAACTTAATTTCGGTTAAAACTGCGGCGGTCTATACCATTTGCAAATGGAGGTTGTCAAAGGTTTTTTGATAATTTTTGGTAACTTTTCATGGGTTTTATCGGTGGAAATTAACAGGGGACCAAAATAAAAAAACCTCTTTGGGATGACGGTTCGACATGGTATTTTACGTTGTCCCCCCGGTGACGGAATCACCCGATGCCGTATGAAACTTCACCTGGCCAGAACCGTAAACAGATTGAACGTCGAACATCGAACGTCCAATATTGATGGCGCTGCGCTTTATCTAATTTTAAACAAACGAATCATGCTGGAAACATTATCGATAGACTGCAAGCCTGCGACAGGCTGCCTTCGACATGAGCTCAGGCCGAATGTAGCTCATGTTGAAGCCAGCCGAGTCAAATGTCGAAAGATGGTTTCGCTCTTGGGCTTTTTAGCCAATTTAGCGAAGAGAAGCCGGCTCCAGTCATTTTTAAGTTGACAGGATTCATTCATTCGATGTTCGACGTTCATTAGTTTCTTTTTCGATTAAACTGGCCGCTTTTCAGGCCAGCGGCAACGCTTATATACCACAATGTCTAAATCATCATAATGACCGGATTCGTAAATGGCGGAAAGACTACTCAACCACAAACCGTCGCATACTAACATTTTTCAAAAGCCCAATGCCGATCATCACCGTGATGGTGGAAGATCCTCCATAGCTTATGAACGGCAATGGAATACCCACCACCGGCATCAGTCCCATCACCATACCGATATTGATAACAATCTGCCAGAATATCATGATGGTGATTCCAAAAGAAAGAACAATACCGAATGGTTCTCTACAACGATACGCAATGTTGAGCCCCCACATGATCAGTATCAATAGAACCAGAATCAGCAGAACAGAACCGACAAATCCCCACTCTTCAGCCAGCACGGAGAAAATAAAATCTGTGTGCTGTTCCGGCAAAAACGAGAGGGTATTTTGGGTACCTTTTAAATATCCTTTTCCGGTGACCATCCCGGAACCGATCGCTATTTTAGACTGTATAATATGATATCCTGTCCCCAATGGGTCCCGGTCGGGGTCGAGGAACGTTAGAATTCTCTGCTTTTGATAACCTTTTAGAAAACGCCACACCAGTGGAACCGTAACGGTGAAGATCGAAAAGATACACAACAGAGAACGCCGCTCGATTTTAACAAAAAGAGTAAGGGAACCGGCGATCATGGCCAATAACAGGGCAGTTCCGAGATCCGGTTGCTTAACAATTAGGATAAACGGTATCATGGTGAAAACAACCGGGATCACCAGCTCTCTTATTGTAAGCCCCCCTTGATTGGCGCTTTTCGAGTAATGCCTTGAAAGGATGATAATTAATGCCAACTTGACCAGTTCCGAGGGTTGAATGGATACGGGACCCAAAAGCAACCATCGTCGTGAGCCGCCGATATATTTTCCAAACACCAGCACACTGATAAGCAGGAGTACGCAGCCGGCATAAATCGGCAGGGCCCATCGGTCCAGCTTTTTATAGTCAAACAAAAAGGTTGCCACCATAAAACAAAATCCAACAGCAAACCATATGATCTGCTTGATGTAGATAACTTTTTGGGGAGATGACGCGCCCGCCGTTACTGCGCTGTATAGCGTAACGATTCCTAAAATTCCCAGTAGAAACGTTATTCCCAGCAACCCCCAATCAAAATGTAGAACCAATCGTCGATCAAACATCGTTCAATTCCTGGTAGTAACCTTTGTGTTCAGCGTTAATATATGCTCATGAGATAGGTTTCGAGGTGTATTTGGCATCAAATACGCCTTTATGATTTCCCTCGCAATCGGAGCGGCTGCGCTCGATCCGTGTTCACCGTTCTCGATGATAACAGACACGGCAATTTGGGGAGATTCCGATGGCGCATATGCCACAAACCAAGCATGTGCCTTGAGATGTGGCGGGCGTTTCACTTTTCGAGATGTCTCTATTTTTTTGCGGCCGATCACTTGTGCGGTTCCGGTTTTTCCGCTGATATCGAGGCCTTTTATTTTTGCAATTTTTGCGGTTCCCTTTTTGTAATTAACAACCTCCCACAAACCTCTTTTCACAAGTTTCAGGGTTTTTTTGCTTATGGGCAGTTTTCTCAAATTCTTTTTGTTGCTGAGATAAACAACGTTTCCATCAGCAGTTTCAATCCGTTTCACAATTTGCGGTTGATAGTTAATGCCGCCATTGCCGATAGCCGCCGTCAGCACCCCCATCTGCAATGGGGTGGTAAGATTATATCCCTGTCCGATGGCCACTGAAAGGGTTTCACCGCCTTGCCAGGGAATACCGGTTCGACGTTTTTTCCAAGCGGCTGTGGGAATCAATCCACGGGCCTCGTGATCAAGATTTATTCCCGTACGTTCGCCCAGCCCTGAGGATTTTGCATACCAGGCGAGCCGATCGACGCCCAATTTTTGACCCACCTGATAGAAAAAGACATCACACGACTCAGCAATGGCTTTAACAACGTTGACTCTCCCGTGCCCGCCTCTTTTCCAGCAGCGATAAACCCTGTTTCCGTATCGATAGGAACCAGGACAAAAAAATGTGGTCGTCTCGTTGATAACACCTTCTTCAAGACCCGCCATCGCCGTAATTATTTTATAGGTTGATGCCGGCGGATACTCGCCTTGAATCGCTTTATTTTCCATGGGTCGAAAAGGATTCGATTTGAGAGAATCCCATTGGTTATTGGACAAGCCGCTTGCAAAGGCATTTTGGTCAAACGACGGGTTGCTTGCAAGCACCAGGACCTCACCGGACGTGGGATCCAAAGCCACAACAGCGCCTGCAATTCCCTCAAGAAGCGCTTCTGCCTTTTGCTGCAGCCTCTGATGGATGGTCAAATAGATGTTGTGCCCCGGCTGGGCATCGACAGTGTTTAGAACACGAACCACCTGTCCGGTAGCATTCACTTCCACTTGTCGTCCGCCGCGTCTTCCGCGAAGAGCGGAATCATATGATTTCTCAGCACCGAATTTTCCAACAAAATCACCCGGTCTGCTCTCTGGATACTTCCCGCTTTTTAGCTCGGAAAGACTGATTTCGCTCAAATATCCGATAATATGCGCGGAGTTACTCTCTTTGATGTAATGCCGCAGTGGTTTTACGTTCACCACAACACCGGGTAGATCGAATCGGCGCACTTCGATGGAGGCAAGGGTGTCTCTTCCGATGTCTTGTTTTAAAACAATCGGCTTGTACGATGCGATACCGTTTTTTCCATTAATTTTAGAGTAAATATCCTCATTCGAAACATTTAAGTGACGGGATAGTCGGTGGATGGTTTGGTCCAGCGGTTTTGCATCTTTTACGATGATATTCAGATCGAAAGACGGACGATTTTCCACCAGCAATTCGCCGTTTCTATCAAAAATCATCCCCCTGGGGGGATCGATGCTCTGCAATCGAATGCAGTTATTTTCGGATAATCGACTGTATTCTTCGCGTTCAATAATCTGAAGATAAAACAGACGGCCGATGAGAACAACAAACGCTGCCATGATGCAAAACATGGCCCCCGTAAGCCGTTGTTTAAACCAGTTACCATCTGCAGTTTTTTTTGATTTGGTCAAAACACTACCTAACCCGGACGAGCCGAAACCAAACAGGTCGTTAAATGAACCACGAGGGCACGAAGAATGAATTTAAAGTAATTTTTGTGACCTTCGTGTCTTTGTGGTGAGATAAAATTTTAACAAAGAATGCAAGAATTTCCTTTTTAACTGCCTAATCATTCGAGCCTTCCCGCTCGGCCACTAGGCCATGAATCCAACGATCCCACAGCTGATGGAACCGATGAAACAGTAAAAGAAGTACGGGTCCCGTCGTAACCGCCCAAAGGATCTGCAACCCTCCCGTTTTTAAAACACCCAAGTGAAACCGAGACCAACTTCCGGCCGTGACGATGGTTCCAAAAAAAATAAGATTTTGGATGAGTATACCGCTCCCTATCAAAACCGGCAACAAGACAATATTTCCCACGCGTAAAAATCTTGTGATCCACTTAACGCCCGCATACAACCAAAAATAGGTGGTCATGTAAAGGCCGAAGGGGGCGCCGGAAAAATTATCCATCGTAAATCCGAGGATAAATACCATGGGGAAACCCTCCCGTACCGGACGGAAGAGACCAAAATAGAATACAGAAAGGGTCAACAAATCATAGAACGCTGAAAAACCCGGAATCGACGGCAAAACGGCTGTTTGCAAGATAATCAAAACGAGGCATGTGCCAATGTAAAAAAAGTAGGTCATCGATCGCTTGCAAGTTCTTTGGGTCCTGGATTCATGATTACGAGAACTTCTTCTATTTTCTCAAAATCAACAGATGGGGTTACCGTTACTTCTTGAAAGATTCCCGCATTACGCCGAATCACCCCGGATACCTTGCCGATGTGAAGTCCTTTAGGATACACGCCATCCAATCCTGACGAAATCACTGAATCACCCACCCGAACCTCGTGTTTCCTTAAAACATATTTAAATAGGCATTTTCCCCCTAATACTCCTTTTATTAGGCCGCGATATCGGGTTCTTTGCACCAGCGCGTCAACGGCGCTGTTGGTATCGATGATCAGCAAAACCTTCGAATGGTGTGAGGAAATCTCGATTACTTGCCCCACGATTCCCTGTCGTATCACAACCGGCAGTCCTTTTTCAATCCCATCCACGCTGCCTTTGTCAATAATGATGGTCTTGAACCAGGGAGACGGGTCCTTTCCAATTACCTCAGTGGCTAGAACGCGATCCGTCACATTTTGTTGAAAGTTCAGTAAATTGCGAAGCCGCTCATTGGACAACTCTATTTCGGTCATTTGTTGGTTTTTCTCAATCACGATGTCGAGTTCTCTTCTGAGTTGCTCGTTTTCTTTGGCGACCGCCACAAGAAAAAAATAATGATACCAAATATCTCTTGTAAAACGCATGGATCGGGAAAATATTTCTTGGAAAGGTGCGACGAGAAATAGGGTTATCCGCCCGGGTTCATAGGATGGATACCGTCGCTTACTGGAAATAAAAAGAATAGTAATGTTGATGGCGATTAATACAATAATGCCGACAATCACTAACGTCTTCTTTGAGAACATGTGGCTATTGGATTACAACCTGTTTGAGGATCTCTATACTGTCAAGCACTTTACCAGATCCAATTGCAACAGTCGACAATGGATCCTCGGTGATGGTAATCGGAAGACCGCTTTCTTCCTTTAGCAGCTTGTCAAGATTTTTCAGCAACGCACCACCCCCGGTCAGCACGATACCCCTGTCGACAATGTCAGCAGCCAGTTCGGGAGGGGTTTGTTCGAGTGCGATTTTCACGGTTTCCACAATTGCTTCGATCTGTTCGGAAATGGCCACTCGAATTTCTTCTGAATCTATCGCAAGTATTTTGGGTATTCCCGAAACAAGATCTCTACCTTTCACTTCGATGGTTTCTAAATCCTCGGGTACCGGATATGCATTCCCAATCGTCGTTTTGATGATTTCTGCAGTCCGTTCGCCGATAAGAAGATTGTATTTGCGTTTGATATACTGCATAATGGCAGCATCCATTTTGTCGCCAGCCACCCTCATGGATCGGCTGTAAACCACACCGGCTAAAGAAATGACGGCGACTTCCGTAGTGCCCCCGCCAATATCCACCACCATGTTACAGGTCGGTTCGGTGATGGGAAGACCGGCACCAATGGCAGCTGCCATGGGTTCTTCGATTAAAAACACTTCTCGGGCGCCCGCAGATTCCGCGGATTCCCTCACTGCCCGTTTTTCTACTTGTGTAATTCCCGAAGGAACAGCAACAATGATTCTCGGCCTGACGAAGGTTCGACGGTTGTGCACTTTGTGGATAAAGTGCCGTAACATGGCCTCGGTAACTTCAAAATCAGCAATCACACCGTCTCGCATGGGTCGGATCGCTACGATATTACCCGGTGTTCTTCCCAGCATATTTTTGGCCTCCAGACCGACAGCCAGGACTCGGTTCTTCATCCTGTCGTCTGTCCGCACAGCAACCACCGAGGGCTCACTGAGAACAATGCCTTTTCCTTTTACATAAACCAATGTATTTGCCGTACCCAAGTCAATTGCCAAATCACTTGAAAATACGCCGAGAACTGCATCCAAAAACAAATTCATAGTACCTCATTGGGTTCCGCACGCATCGTACACGCGAGCATCGGGTTAATGGTTTCAATGCGTCCCCTTTGACTAAGATAACCCCACTCAATCATCGTTTCTCCAGGTCACCTGAGTTTACATAAATAGATCACGTAAACGACGTCATTTTATTGCTGCAAACAGTTTCTACGACTTTAAAATAAAACTAGGAATAATTATCAAAATTGCTTGTTTATTACAAGTAGAAATTAATGGCCACCTACTTTTAATAAAAAGCACCATCTGGTGTTCCGTTTTTCAACTTTTCAATATTTATGCAAATTACATGCCTCTATTTAGAATCTTTGAAATCCCTCTGAATATGCTCCATGACCGCATCGTGTAATTTAGGACGAAACGCTTTTATCTTCTCATTTAAACGGGCGGGGTGGATTCGGTTTATTAAAGAATGACAACAATGGAACGATCGCGATCCATCCAAAAAGAGGTTCCCATAAAACCCAGACGCCCCACGGAACGGTTTGAGTTCTATTTGGAAGATTGAATCAGTTTCAAGATTGCCAGGGTGGTTGCAAGGGGTTTGGTGAGGGAAGCCAAATCAAAAACCGTATCCCGGTTTCAATACGGCTGTATGGTTGCTGGTTTGTCAAAGACCAACGACTTTTTATCGGCATCCAAAGTTGCTGCAAGGCCGAAGGGAATGGTCAAATTGGTTCGCCCATGACCGATTGGCAGTCCACCAAGAATAGGGATTCGATTCTCCTTGAAAACACCCTTCGCGATCTTATAAATATCCTCAATATTTCCGCATCCTCTAAAGGAGCCGAGACCTAAGCCGACGATACCATCGAAACATCCGGCTAATTTCATTTGGGTTAACATGCGATCGATTCGGTATTCTGACTCTCCCGTATCTTCAATAAAAATAATGTGACCATTGAAATCGGGTAGAAACGGCGTGCCGATGAGGTGACAAAGTGTGGTCAGGTTTCCACCGATTATCCGACCGGAAGCGGTTCCGGATTGAAGCGTCACTCCCTTTAGAGGGTTTATTTGAAGGGGGGATTCGGACAACAATGCCGTTAAAAAAAACTCCCGCGAAATTTTCGATGCGGTGGCAAGCGTGGTAACGGTGGGTCCGTGGAACGTTACGAGTCTCGATTCTGCATAGAATGCCGATAACAACGCCGTAATATCGCTAAATCCGATGAAACATTTGGGATTATTTTGAATAACGTTGAAATTTAAATAAGACAGCACCCGAATGGACCCAAAACCACCCCTTGCGCAAATGATACCCTTTATGGTGTCATCGGTAAAAAAGCGTTGCAGCTGTTTGGCCCGATGCGTGTCAGCCCCGGCCAGATAACCGTTTCTCTTAAAAAGACCGTCTGAATAGACGACCCGGAATCCCATGGATTTCAGAACCTCTAATCCGCGGTCAAACCGTTCGGTTTCAAAGGGGCTGGCCGGCGCCACCACACCGATGGTATCACCCTTGGTCAGACGATGCGGAACAATTGGGGTAGAATTCACTTTCAACGATCCAATCCTTACACCTTGACAAGCCCAAAACGGAATGTTACAAAATTTTTATCGTCGGGGCGTAGCGCAGTCTGGTAGCGCACTTGAATGGGGTTCAAGGGGTCGGAGGTTCAAATCCTCTCGCCCCGACCAAAAAAGTTAATAATTAAAGAGAGTTAACAATATAGCTCATTCCCTTTTTCTACTTCTATCCAAGGATACCGATACTGTCAGAATTTTGACGCTCCGGAAATCACCAATCCTCGACATCTAAATTTTACAATATGTTTAAACTCCTTCCTTTCGAATCCTGATCTCAGTACCTTAAAAACGAAACCCCTTTGGAAGTCGAACTGCCTAAGATCTACCATTTTTGAATGATTTTGCGGTAGTTTCCACTAGCAATCACCTCTTTTTCACAAATGACCTGCATCAGTATGAATCTCGTTTCCCATCAAGTCAAGCCTGCATTCAAATTAAGATGCGATCCGTTTCAGGAGCTTTGCGGAGCACAATTTGGATTTCAGGTTTTGGTACTGACATGCGAGGGATCAAAATATGGAAGTATAAGGTGTTATAATTGTTAAAATATTTCTCAATTTTCCGGAATAAAGATTTTAAAGATTTCGTGTAATACTCCGATAATAATATTACGCTCGGTCACTATGGTTATCAAGGTTGCGCTAAATGAAACATCGCAAATCGAAAAGCGTTCCGGTTTTCATTTACACACTATCTTTGGTCTTTCTTGTCGGATGTGTGCCTCTGGCAACAGATTTGAGGGAGAGTGGATTTAAAGAAATCCAAGAAGGTTTTTCCGCTTTAAAAAAGTCCCCGAATCTCTATGAGATCATTGAACTTAAACACCTCAAAGTTCACATCGTAGGGGACAGGAAAAATTTCAAATGGCCCAAAGCTGCCGCGTATGGATCACTGATCAGAGGGTATGCAACCGCCAGGAACGAAATATGGGTATTTGGAAAAGTTGTTAACGGAAAAATCGTTGTAAATCAAGCAATTTTAGGCCACGAGTTAAACCATATAATAAATTTCAGAAACCCAAGGGTTGCCAACCCGGACAAATTGGATGACCTTGGGGCATAATCAAAAATATATTGAGATAGAGATCGCTCTCACCGCGTGTTTGGATCCAAATTTTCAACCCAAATAGTAACCCATTTATTAGGCCCTTAAAAAGGAAATTCTCGCATTCTTGGTCAAAATTTTATCCCACCACAAGACACAAAGGCCACAAAGATTTCTTTAAATTTTTTCTTCGTGTTCTTCGTGCCTTGTGGTTTATTTAACGACTTGTTTGGTTTCTCTTAAAAACGGGATCTTCGCTTCGCTCCAATCCGCTTGGCCAGGTTAAGATATAGTAACACAAAATAGAAGCAATCATTCTGTGATAGTGTCAAGTTGCATTGAGTATCGAATAAAAAGATTTGACCAAATCGAAATTTCGGGATAGCATTAGTAACTCAATCGTGAGAATTTTTTTGATGGATAAGGCTGAAAAAAAGATGCGAGGTTTCATCGGAAGCTCAGGGGTATTTATTTTTATTGCTTTCTTCGCTGCCATGGTTACAACCGGGAACTCTGTTAGTGCGGCGGATGACAAAAAAACAGCAAAACCCTCCGTCATCTACACAGCCAGCAACGCAGCCGATACACCTGAAGATTCCGTACCTCAATACGAGATCACACTAAAAAAAGCGATGGATATGATTTTCTCTGTACTGGAATCTATTGAAAAGGAAGAAGGTTTCGCATCGGAGGAAAAACAGCAAAAGGCCATAAACGCTGTCAGGGATATTCGATACGGCCCCGAGAAAAAGGACTATTTTTGGATAAATGACCTCCGTGGAAAGATGATTATGCACCCTTACAAACCCGAGTTAGAGGGCAAAGATCTCATCGATTTCAGGGATCCCAATGGGAAACGGGTTTTTTTTGAGGCAATCCAGATCTGCCAGGAAAACGGCGAAGGATATATTGAATACCTTTGGCCCATGTACGAGGATGAAATACCCGTTCCAAAGATATCTCTAGTAAGATTATTCCAACCATGGAATTGGATCATCGGCACAGGATTGTATCTAGACATCCTTGGAGCCTTCGAAATCGAACCAACTTTTTCCGCTCCTTTACCACCACCCGAACCGCCGGAACCATCTACCAGTGCGTTTTAAAAAGGAATATGTATCGTGATACGACCTCTCTTGGCGACAATTTTCTTCGTTGCCCGGCTGATGACTGTCCTGTTCGTTATTTCTCAACCATCAGCATCAGTGGCATTGACCGTGCCAAAGTTCAAATTTAAGATTGAACCAAGCATCTCTCTAAGTGGTCAGCTGGACACGAATTTTTTCTGGGCGGAAGAAAACGAGAGAGAGGTTTATACTTATCTCATTCAGCCGGGGATTAGGCTTGGGGCAGAAACCGCCAAAAGTAGCGTGCGGCTGAATTACACCCTAGAGGGGTATCTTTATGAAGATAAAAGTGATGTACCTCCGGGTGAAAAAGCAGCGGATGATGACAATTACATCGGTCACCTGGTCGTCTTCGATGCCCGGTATCTCCCAACCACACGGCTGACACTGGGCTTGGATGAGTTCTTTTACCGAACCCGGGACCCGGCGCTATCGGACGTGCTTAGTAACAGCATCGACAGGAGAAAATACAATATCAATCGTCTTACGCCACTGCTTTTTTATGACTTTAAAAATAGATTCTCCGCCGGGCTGCGTTATCGATGGCAGGAAATAGACTACGTTGATACGAATATAGATGACTCTACTGAACACAGGTTGTTCTTTAACGTGCTCTATACTCCCGCACGCTCAATGACCTTCGATCTTGATTTCCAACACTGGACACTGGACTACAAAGAAGGCGGTTTTGTTGACTATACCTCAGATCAGCTAAAACTGTCCCTTCAGAAACGTTACAAATTCTTTGCCTTTGAAGGCGGGCTTGGCTACCACAATCGCAGTTTCGAAGCTCCCATCTCCGAAGATAGGTCGACTGTCGCTTACAAGTTGGCCATCATCGGACAAAATCCCCCTCCTCCGGAGACAAAGCGGTATTTAGGAAAAGAATTCAGGAAAGCAAGAAGCCATATCTATCTTGTTGCTGAAAGAAACTTCAATAATTTAGCCAGCATTTACACTGGGGACCGATTTACGTTGAGTGTGGGACATGTTTTTTGGGAAAAAATACTGACCAGAGTCGGGGGTTACTACCAGAAAAGCGACTATGAGAATTTTGTCGGGTTAACCCCTGCCGGAAACATCGATTTCCGAGATGATGAAATCTCCCATATTTCAGGCAGCATCGGTTACCTCATAAAAAAAAGAATCGCACTTACCTTCACAACGGGCAATAGGCGTAGGGACTCTAACCTCGCCGGTTTTAGTTTTGACAACACGTTTTTTATCCTAAGGCTCGATTTTAACTATGATATTGGAAGTCGAGGAGGATTCGGTGAGGAAGGAGCGTATTATTATTGATACATCTGCTATGAAAACCATGATTAAGTTCGAATGCAACCGATTCCTTCTTTGTCAGATTCTCCTACTTGCGATATTCTCCACCCTGTCAGATGCACAGGATAAGGCGTACCGGATCGGATCCAGCGATGTTCTTAACCTTACCATCTATGCAGGTGGTGAAAAACAGTTTGACGCAGATCTGACTGTCTCCGCCCAGGGCACGATCAATGCTCCGTTTGTTGGTTCTATCAGGGCTAAGGGTATGGCGCCCAGCCAACTGGAAAAAAAAATCACCGATCCCTTAGCCAAAGACTACTTCGTCGATCCTAAGGTGAATATCTACATCAAGGAGTATCACAGCCTACATTACTATATCTCTGGGGCGGTAAAAAAGCCGGGGCTCTATGAAATGTCTACCGAGGCTAGCCTTCTGGCACTGGTTGCCAAAGCCGAAGGCGTTCTACCAGACCGCGGTAATGTGGCATATATCATGAGAGGCTCCACAGATGATACCGTTTCACGGGAGAAGAAAAAGGAACAGGTTTCCGCCGGAGAACCCATAAAAGTTGATTTGACGAGACTTTTAGACAAAGGGGATATGAGAGCCAATCTGGCCCTCGAACCCGGTGATGTAATTTACATCCCCCGTGAAAAATCTCTCGATCTGGCAGAATCAAAGATATATGTTGAAGGGGAAGTGAGCAAACCGGGTCATTATGATTATCAGCCTGGGATGACAGCTATGAATGCCTGCATCATTGCTGGCGGTTTCTCCAGATTTGCAGCACCCAATCGAACGCGAATTATCCGTAAAAAGGATGCCGACCCTCAGATTATTAAGATAAACCTCAACCACGTCAGGCAAGGTAAAATCAAGGATATCAAGCTTAAGCCCGGTGACCGGATACACGTTCCCCAGACGTGGCTATGAGTTCACAGCGATAGACTTCTCGTACAATAAGCGATGAGGTAATTTAGAGAATACAGGCAAAATGGACCACAAAGAATACGATCAATCTGTGCACCTCTCTGAATATTACCATGTCTTAAGAAGGCACAAGTGGACAATTATCGTCTCGCTCGTGATCATTGTCAGCCTGATTCTGCTATATAATTCCCGTCTTGAACCGGTATACCGCACCACTGCCACCTTGATTATCGATAAAGATATGGCCAAATCCCCACTCACCGGTGAAAGAATGGATTATGAAACATATCTGTCCGAATCATTGACTTTCAATACGCATTTCAAACTGATCACCTCCCGATCGGTAATGGAAAACGTGGTCAAGACTCTGAAACTCGATCAGGCGGCCTTGGTGCTGAAGAAAGAGGAATTTACAGAAATCAGTTTTTTTAGACAATGGCTGTCTCGGTTAAAGAAAAATATCCTTCTTCTGATGGGTCGAGATAAAGAACAATCCAACCCAGAGGATCGTATCACGGGATTAGTCGAGGCGTTACAAAGCATGGTGAATGTGGAACATATCGAGGATACTCGCCTCTTGAAGCTCAGCGTTTCCAGTCACTCCCCCGAAATGGCCATGAACGTCGCGAACGCACTCGCCCAAGTCTATATTGACTTTAATAGGAACAACAGACTCCTTTCCTCGCAGAACACCCTGAGCTGGCTCACGGACCGTCTTTATGGAATGAAAAAAAAACTGGAAGACGCCGAAGAAGAGTTTCTCGCCTTTAAACAGAGAGTAAAATTGATCTCTGTGGAAGAAAACCAGAAAATAATCGCACAAAAAATAACTGATTTTAACGATGCCTATATCGAGGCTCGAAACAGGCGGTTTGAGCTGGATGCCAAATTGGAACAACTAAAACGGATCTCAAAATCCGGTGAAAAGAGGTCCCATCTCCGCTCCCTTATCGAAAATCAACTTATCAATGACCTCTATGGTAAACTGGTAAATGCAGAGGTGGAGCTTTCCAGCATCAGCAAGGTTTACAAACACAAACATCCCAAGACGATTCAGGTTAAGACCGAGATAGAAAATACCCGAAAAAAACTGGATATAGAGATAGAAAAAGAATTGAACAATCTAATGGCTGAACGAGCCGTTCTCCTTTCAAAGGAAAAAGTGCTGCAAAAAACCACGGCCGATTTCGAAACGGAAGCCATGGAAACCAACAGAAAAGAACTTCAGTATACCATCCTTAAAAGAAACGTGGAAATTAACCAGAACCTGTACGATACCCTTCTATCCAGGTTAAAGGAGGCCGATATTACGGGGAATATTGACGTCTCCAATATACGGATTACGGAAAAGGCAGTATTGCCGAGCTTTCCCGTGGGTCCCAATAAAAAGCGAAATCTTGTACTGGGAGTTATCTTCGGACTGATAATCGGGATCGGCCTCAGCTTTCTTAGCGAATATCTAGACAGGTCCATTCGAACAGAGGAGGACATCCAAAGATATATCGGGCTACCCGTTCTATCGATCATTCCATTGGCCGATCAGGCGGGTGGTAAGCAATCTGGTGGGAGAGCAAGGGGCAAGGCACAGAGGATCGGACGCTCTGACAACTCAAAACTCACGGCTAAAGGCGAGACGAATTCGAATCATTTTGATTTCCAAACATAGAGTTTTCAGCTGTTGCTGTTGGGGAGTAGCCAATGAAATCCAAAAAACGACATAAAAATCAAAAACACGAAGCTTTCACACAACTGCCCCTCGACAGCTTCTCCCCGGCTTCCCCTTTTGCTGAAAGTTACCGGACACTGCGGACCAATATTTACTTTTCTTTTATGGATAAGGAGTTACGTTCTCTTTTGGTTACTAGTGCCGGTGAGGAAGAGGGCAAGACCATCACTGTAGCCAATTTATCCTATACAATCGCACAGACCGGAAAGACCGTCCTGATGATCGATGCCGACCTTCGGAAACACATACTCAGCGATATTATCCATTCTCAGAATTCTCGAGGTCTTACATGGTTGCTTTCCCGGACTTTGGGTACCGATGTTCAGTCCGGCTCTCTCGCAGAATTCGGGATAAGCGATCTGTTACGGCTACTCTTGTTTCAGAAAAAGACCGGCATCTTGCATCTCACCGAAGGAAAAGAAAAAATCAACCTCTATTTTCTTCACGGTCAACTGATGGATGTCCACTGGGTCACTAGACCGAATGGAAAAAAATTGGTAACACTGCTGGTGGAAAACAAATTGATCAATAAAGGTCAGGCCGAACAGGCTTTTATGAGGAAAAAGGATACCGGTCAGAAACTGGGATTCATTCTGATCAGTATGGGCTTCTTAAAACCGGATGATCTGGCGGGATTTATCAACCTCCATATGATCGAGGGGCTGCGAACAGCCCTGCATTTCAAGTCAGGAGCGTTTTCCTTTCAAAAACTTCAAGAAATTCACTTTGAACGACCTTCGTTTAATGCCACAGAGTTACCGTTGCTATACAAACAAGTGGTCATTGGGGAAGAGGAGCTTCCCTTTTTGCAGAAAGAGATAAATAAATGTATTTTGAAGACAAAAAAGGAAAACCTCTTTCTCCTTCCAAGTGGTACCAGGCCCCCAAATCCCTCAGAATTACTGGACTCGAACAGAATGTCTTTTCTCATGTCGCACCTCATACGACGATACGATGCGGTGATTATTGATTCCCCCCCTGTTCTGCCGATAAGCGACGCCCTCGTCCTGGCCCCTCAAACGGATGGCTTGGTTTTCATTGTCAGGGCCGGCCAGTCGAACCGGGATATGATCAAAAAAGCCGTTGAAAAAATCCGGATCGCTAAGGGAAACATAATCGGGGTGGTTCTCAATCAGGCCGATATCAAGAGGGACGGTAATTACAAATATTACTACAAATATCACTCTAATTATCACGATGACGATACGGAGAACTACTTGTAAATGTGCGTTCCACCCTATGCGATGCGGCTCACGTTCTGCGCGTTTATTGCAATTGCAGTTCTTACGGCCCTTTATGCCCTACACCTGCGTCTTGTCTCACAGATTCACTATTTAAAGGCCATGCATTACACCCATTCCGGTCATTACGACTCTGCTGTTAACCATCTTAAAACGAGCATTCGTTTTCAGGACAACAACCCTCTGATATGGAAGAATATGGGAAGAGCATACCATAATCTCGCAGTGTCACAGCCAATCAAGGATGCCTTTCTTTTTGGCAAAAAAGCAAAAAACGCCTATCTCAAGGCAATTCAGCTCAATCCCCTCGACGGAGAAACCGTTTATGGCCTGGCCAGAGAAGAGGCCCTGTTGGAGCAGATTCAACCGTATCTCCGGCATATACATCCCGATCAACATGATGTCTCGTATAATGCCCTTCCTTACTTTCAGCAGGCCGTTCGCCTCAGGCCCAACGGGATTCGTTACCATTTTGCCATGGCACGCTACCTGAAGCGGAATGAAAAAACAGAAGCATTTCTACAGGCCGTCAGCAATCTTGTTCGAATATATCCACCCGCCTATCGCCGCCTCAAAAAGGAGGAATTGTGGTCTCCGGAGATCAATGAGGCGGTTAAGAAAGGATTAAACCGGGCTCTTGACGAGGGGACCGCTCTTGGAGCCGCACATATCGCCATGTCTTCGCTTCTGGAAAAAGAAAAAGATTGGGTGGGTTCCATAAATCACTATCAAAAGGCATTCACGCATCAGGCCATCGTGGCCAGCACCGGTAACTATTTTTATTTGGGGCGCCTTTATTTAGAAAATGGTCAATTCGAGGAAGCCGAAAAAATTTTTTTAAGGGCACTATCCATGAGTCGGGATAGAGAAAAGGATCTCGATAACCTTTACGCGATCTATAAGCGAAAAGGGGGCTCTGAGGCGTTTTATCGGTTTTACAATCGAGTCGCTAAAAATTTCCCTATGTCCGCTCAAACGGATGTTTTACTTGCCCGGACCTTTATCGACCTAAAACAATATCATCACGCCCGACGGCTCCTTCAGGATCTAAACCGAAAAGCACCCGAAGCCGAGGCGTATTTCTGGTTGGCACATATCGCTGAAGTCGAAAAAGATTGGGACAGCATGGAATTGGCCATCCAAAAGGCCACCACGCGTGATCCGGAAAACAGCCGCTATCATTTCATATTCTCAACGCTTCTCATACGCCGGAAAAAATTGGAGAGAGCTGAAAAAGAAGCGATGCTGGCCATCAAACACTCGGCAAAACCTTCTTCCCGTCTTTTTAGCCACAGAGCAAGGATACGGTGGTCCAGAAAAGATTACCCGGGTGCTGCCAAGGATTGGGAATCGGCTATTGCCGTAAAACCCAAAGATGCCTCCCTTTTTGCGCAGGCGGCCGAAGCTTATAACAAATTGGGAGAATGGTCTCGTGCCATTACCTATTATAAGCAGGCCATGAGTCTTGATTCAAAAAACGATGCCTACCGGAAACGATATGATGTCATCCGTGGGGCGCCCAACTAGTGTCCGTCCAGAAATAAGGAATTTTGGTCGAGATCAAGGCGTGCGATCCACCGTGGGCGGATTAACTGCAGGCTTACAGTTGATATTCCGAGGATAAAATTTTGAGCACAACGATGATATCGGGCAAAATAACCGGTTGTGGATGGGCGACAGATAGGAAGCGGCTTTGTATCAGAGTGCTTTAAAGCTGAAGTTTTAATAAAAACACAATAATATAAACTAGTTAATTTGATTCATTTACCCGAAATGAAGGGGCGGAGCAGTATTTTTATTTTTCACCATGAATTATGCACCGTCATCAGATAGCTATGTGAAGTGCGTGATCCGTTACGGCATTTACACGCTCCTTATATTTACTCCGCTTGCCCGGGCGTCTGTCCAGGGATGGGCAGTGACCACTATACATATGATCACACTCATCGCCTTTTCTTCTTTTATCCTGGAAAGGACACTGACCTGGAATTGGATGTGGATCAAAACTCCCCTCGACAAACCGATACTCTGTCTTCTGGTCGTATGTATGCTGTCCACTGGTTTTTCCCTGCATCGTTCAACCAGTTTTTGGTCAATGATTCTGCTGCTCAACTACTTAGCTATTTATTATCTCGCTATCCATACTGTGCGCACCCGCTTCCAATTGCGGCGGCTTGTCTATCTTATTATCGGAGTTTCGGCATTTCTCTCCATTTTTGGCGTTTTCAAAAGGTTTGGGACGAATCCGTTCCCTTGGTGGGACTACACGGATATCTCACAACATGCCGATCGATTTTCAGCGACCTTTGGTAACCCGGATCATCTGGCCGGTTACATGGAAATGGCCCTTCCTATCGTTCTTGGTTCTTTCCTGCTAGGTTACAAGGGCGGAAACCGTCTTTTAATGGTGTACATCGCATTTATGGTGCTCACTGCCCTGATCCTCTCCCTTTCCAGAGGAGGATGGCTCGGAGCTGCCGTATCCCTGGGCTTTATGGCAACATGCCTGCTCTTCGATCAGTATTTCAAACGCAAAACTCTCATTATTTCCCTAATGGCCGGTGTTTTAGCAATCAGCTTTATCGTCTTATCGACCACTCCGGTTTTGCACCGTCTTTTGACAGTCACTAAAGGTGAATTTAATACCAGTTTTCATACTCGATTGATGATTTGGGCCGGTGTATGGGAAATGATCAAAGAGTATCCCTTCCTTGGTACCGGTCCAGGCACTTTTGCTTTTGTCTATATGAAATATGAACCTCCCGCATTGGATGTAAAATATACAATGGCCCACAATGATTATCTACATTTTATTGCAGAGGCCGGACTCTCGCTATCCATCGTTATGGCCTGGATAATCATCGCCCTATACAGAAATGGGTTTAAGAAACTGAAAAATCCAAGTCGCCTGGTACGGGGGACTACTTTGGGGGCCCTGTCGGGTATCACGGCTATTCTTGTCCATAGCATCAGTGATTTTAATCTTCATATCCCCGCTAACGCTCTCCTTTTCACCGTTCTGGCAGCTTCTGTTGCCGCCCCATTACCTGAGCCCTATGAGGTATAACCTAACCCGGACGAGCCGATTGGAGCGAAGCGAAAATCCCGTTTTTACGGGGAATAAAATAGGTCGTTAAATGAACCACAAAGGCACAAAGAACACGAAGAAAAAACTTAAAGAAATCTTCGTGACCTTCGTGTCTTGGTGGTGAGATAAAATTTTGGCAAAGAACGCAAGAATTTCTTTTTTAAGGGCCCAAGGCCCGTGTAACCTTTTGCAATATACCGGAACATGAAGAAACAGTTTAAAAAAGGTTCGGCTTTAAGCAGTTTCCTAAAATTACTGACTGGAACCATCACAGCCCAGGCATTAGGTATCCTTGTAATGCCGATTATAACGAGATTATATCGTCCGGAATCCTTTGGTATTTTGGCATTATATTTATCGATAGTCGGGATAATAAGTGTCGTATCTTGTGGCAGGTACGAATTATCGATTGTCCTTCCCAACGACGACCAGGAAGCGGCGGGCCTGTTCTGGCTTTCCATGGCCATAACCGTTGTTGTTAGCGTATTTACGCTCCTGCTAGCTTTATCGGTAGGAGACTTATTGGGTCAATTATTAAAGGCACCGGAAATAACAAACTATCTGTGGTTATCAGTATTTTCAATTTTAGGGACCGGATGTTATCTGACACTCAGCTATTGGTCTCTGAGAAAAAAAATGTTTGGTCGACTTTCGGTTTCTAAAGTCATCCAGTCTTCGACAAATCATGGTACAAAATTAATTGCCGGTTTTGTTACTGCAGGAAACGCTGGCGGTTTGATTGTCGGAAAGGTTTTATCCGATATAATAGCGAGCATTGTGCTTGGGTTTCAAGTTCTACGAGATGATTTGCAGGTCTTATGCTCCGGATTGAGGTGGAAAAAAATTAAACGAGGAGCGATTAGACACCGCGACTTTTTTTTATTTGGTTTTTGTTCGGTGCTGATTAATTCATTTTCTCAGAGTCTGCCTATCTTTTTGCTATCTTATTTCTTTACACCGATCACTGTGGGGTTTTACACTTTAGCTTACCAGGGACTGGCTATACCAATGACCATTATTGGAAAGTCTATCGCACAAGTGTACTTTCAAAGCGCTTCACAAGAGAATTATAAAAATAATCTGTCTCCAGTCACGGAAATATATTTCCGACATCTGGTAATGTTGGGGATATTTCCATTGATAACATTATTAGTAGCGGGACCCGATATTTTTTTATTTGTTTTTGGCCTTAAATGGGCCGAGTCCGGTCAATATATTATTTTATTAAGCCCCTGGATATTTTTTGTATTTATTTCTTCTCCTCTCTCAACCATTTTTATCGTGACAGAAAAGCAACAGCATCTATTTCTTTTTAATATTGTTTCTTTCTTTTTGCGCCTCCTATCTCTTTTAATTGGAGGTTGGATTGGAAATCCCTTTTTAACGGTATTTTTATTGGGCGCCACGGGTGCAAGTCTTTATTTTTGGTTATGCCTTTGGAACCTAAAGAAGGCAAAAATTTGTTACCGTACTTCAATTCTTATTATTTTCCGCTACTTTTTACTCACTGTACCGAGTCTTTCTATTTTGCTGTACGCAAAATATTCTCAATTCGCTAAAGGGCTTGTTATTGTGATTATTCCCTTTGCCTTATTCCTCTTTATTCTGACGATCTTTAAGTTCGACCGTAATTCTCTTCGAACATTACAATTTCTTCCGCGTTAGGACTAACGCGAACATGGATCCATATTCTGTTTGACCGCTTATCAACATTTTTCAGTATAAATATTCAATATTATTCAATTAAAGTAAATTCATGAGAGAAATAATAAAATCCTACTACGAGCAAGTGATAATCTGGGATAAGCATCTAACGAAAAAACAGGAAGAAAATGAAAAAAATCATCAGGTCACAAAATTGATACCGCCCGACACCGCAAATATTTTGGATGTCGGATGCGGAAACGGTATGTTCATTAATAGCCTTAAACATAATTTACCCTGTGAGAATATAAGGCTAATGGCATGTGATTTTAGCAAAACAGCATTAAAATATGTTGAAACGGATAAATTACTTGCTACGGTTTCTTCGCTGCCATTTAAAGATGCGGTATTTGATCTGGTTATTTCAATGGAAGTTTTGGAACATCTACCCGAAAAAGAATATACAAAGGGTCTTAGAGAGTTGCAAAGAATAGGCAGGAAATACATTATTATTACAGTACCGAATAAAGATAATATAAAAAGTTCATTAACTACCTGTCCGAGGTGTTACTGTAAATTTAACCCCTGTTTTCATTTAAGAAGCTTTAGTGATGAAAACCTGGCGACTATTTTTGAATATTTTTTACCCCTAAAAATCAAGAAGATCGGTCCGATGGTAAAACATTATCGGGCCTTGATTCGCCCGATTTACCGTCTCTTGAAAAAAAAAACACTGATAGAAACAGCAATTTGCCCGCAATGTGGCTATCAGACAAATCGAGTTTTAAATAACAGATCAGAAAATTCATCATCTAATCACTTAATAAATTCGATTAAAAATCTCGTAAAAACAGTATTATGCTATGAAAAGCGCCGGTGGATAGTTGCTCTGTATCTTAGATCCGATTTTTGAACCTAGTTTGTAAACAAACCCGTTATTTTGAAAAGGATAAATCCAAAACAAAAAATCGGAATCGTCTTAATTTGTTCAGACATTAGCGGTAGCGGAGGTACCGAGCGTAGATTCTCACGATTATTCAATTTCTTGCAATCATATGATAGAGGCAAACATGTTTACCTGTTAATCACCAGGAGTTTTCATGAACAATTAAACGAAATCAACATTAAAATAAGCGTAAGCAATGTTATCTATTTACCGGAGTTTTTTACTATTGAATATGATCATCGGAGGTTAATGAAGGTTAAAGCATCTTTTGAAGCTCTAAAATATCTCAATCGATTGACAAAAAAAGAAAACTTTAAGATTCTACATTGCGTTTTGCCCTATTTCATGCTCCTACCCTTCCTTTATCTCAGAAACGAAAAAGTACGAATTGCATTCAGCGTCGTAACCGCTCCGCAATTGTTGCGGCCATGGA
This sequence comes from Deltaproteobacteria bacterium, assembly GCA_024644775.1. The sequence continues at coordinate 4,504 of JAHEHB010000004.1, read as the reverse complement.
ATACAATACCGGGATTTCTTCTCAGAGCCTATTTAATGCAGTCTGATATGATCGATTCTCTATACGGAAATCTAAATGTTTACTCTAAAACAGTTATCCGTAAAATGAAGGTCTGTCCTTGCTCTTTTACAGACTACGCACGTTTCTCAGGTGATAAAAATAAGGACCCGCTAATAGTTTTTGCCGGTGAACTGAGTCTTCGAAAAGATCCAATTTTTCTTTTGCGTGCTGTGGTGGATATTCAGGATCGCTTATTGAGAAGTGGTTGGAAAGTGGCGATTTATGGCAAAGGTCCGTTGGAAAAAAAAATAGTTTCTTTTATATCCCGACACGGTCTTGAGAATTTAGTTAATGTCGCTACCACCGCCGACATGGCCGCTATATTAAACAAATCAAGCATCTTTTGTTCATGTCAAATGGAAGAAAACTATCCTTCTCAAGCGCTTTTGGAGGCTATGGCATCAGGTAACGCGGTGGTAGCTACCGATGTCGGAGAGACCAGAAGGTTGGTTAACGGACATAACGGACTTCTTGTGCCTAAAAACTCCCACACAAAATTAAGTCAGATATTGTTGACTCTAATTGAAAACAAAGATTTGAGAGATCACCTAGGCAAGGCCGCCGCCCAACATGTACGAACGTCTCATACGATTTATAGGTTTGCCGACTATATGTTAGACTTCTGGGAATCGATATAATTGATATTATACATAGTATTTCATACGACAATTGTTATATTTTTTTTGATTCTTTGGAAATATTTTTTTAACGAAAATAATGAGATCCATATCTTAAAAGAAATAAATTTACCATTTTTTTATCATTCTTTTGAGTTTAAATTGGCCATGCTGGCCTTGGGAATGCGAATTTTTGGTATGGTCGTTATCATGGCTGTTTTGTTTGAAACTTTTGATTCCCCCTTTGCGATGGGAACTTGGGGAGATGATAAGACATATCACAATCTGGCCATGCGTACTTCCAAGGGATGGATAGAGGGAAGTTGGAAAACTAAACTGCCTTTCGCTACAGAATATAGCGGATACCCAATCTTACTATCTTGGATATATTACCTATTTGTACCATCACATTTTGTCGGCATCTTAGCGAACATATTCTTTGGTGTTCTGACGTGCATTATAACTTACAGATTGGGTCGGATAACTTTTGGAGATGAAATCGCTAAAAACGCTGCAGTGCTTTTGGCCATTTTTCCGCTCCATATCTACTACTGTTCTTTCACCCTAAAAGATTCATTTCTGCTCATGCTTATCAGCGTCACCGCGCTTGCATGTCAAAAGGCTTTGTACGAAAATAAACCAGTAGTATGGTTGATTCTTTTCTTCACTTGTATCAAACTTTTGTCTTATTTCCGAGTCCAAGTCGGTATCTTGTTCCTGCTGATCTTTTCGATTGGACTCTTCATAAATTACAGACATACCCGGCGAATTATACCGGCGTTGCTCTTGTCTTTATGGACCGTTTACATGTTGTATCAAGACCACCTGGCGGTAGATAAAATTCGTGATCTAAGCTACTATTGGTCACAACATGTTGTTGACTATCAACGGCAGGAAGTTCTTAAAATGAGATCACTAACAGCCGGGACTCAATCCAGAATTGGCGTTATTTTGGTTGTTTTTGGATATATTTTACCTTTTCCAACACTAGCAAAATTAGAACTTGGTAAATCTGCAACCTGGCAGATAGCCAGTTCCATCTTTGCTTGGAATTTGATTGCCGGTCTATCGTTAGTAGGCATGTATCTCGCTATGAAAAAAGATTTTAGGTTGAAATGGATTGTTTGGAGTACTCCTATTGTGATTTTCATTGGGCAAGCGACAGTGTATACCAGTACGATTCTGGATATCAGACGAAAGTTAATGCTTGCGCCATTCGCTTGCTTACTCGCAGCCTATGCTTTTAAGGAATGGAAATCGCCCTATCGCAGACCTTTAATTGTTCTTTATTTCATTGGGGTTATGGTTGGGACAGCCGTCTATACCTTCTTGCGGTTGCAGGCCAGAGGTATTTGGTAACTGAACTGATTTAATAGGAAAGATCAAAGAGAAGAAATGCATGAAAATCGGTATTTATGCATGGTGGAATGTAATTCAACACGGGCGAACGATCACCGCGCAGGGCGCGCATACTGTTTATTTACGCCATTTTCTTGATCTGACTGATGGTGTACGTCTTTTTACGACAGCAACTGATACGGCGAATGAGGTCAACAAGGAAAATCTCTCTGACTCAAGGTTAGATGTGATAAATATCCCCTGGAATTCATGGCAGGGTGCATGGTTACACATGAAACAATTAAATAATCTTCTGTCAACGAATACTCAGGGATTGGACGCAATATATGTTCGCCTTTTTGATCCCTGTGCCTGGCTGCTGTCCCCCATATGCCGGTCGCAAGCAATTGGCCTAATCTACCATATTATCGGGGACCCGATAGCAGGGATATTTCGACGGTCCGATTGGTCGTTGCCTGGTAAGATAATCCGACGTTTAATGTTCTGGCCCGAAGAACAGCTGGTGTTGAAAGCAGCCCGTCGACATTGCACATTGATAAATGGCAGCGAACTAACCGAAATTTACTCACGGAAAGGGCTAAACGCAGAAACAGTTATATCATCAACCTTGGATGATTCCGATTTTTTCTTACGTGAAGATACCTGCACTAAAGAACATGCCGTTATTCTGTATGTTGGCTTTCTTCGGCCGGCGAAAAGATTGGACGTGCTGATTGATGCCGTTTCACTGTTAGTTATAGAAGGTAGAAAGATCATACTACGCGTAGTCGGTCCTGGTCAGTATGTGGGATTTCCAGAGAAATTAAAACGCCAAGCTTTGAACCAAGGATTGAATGGGCGAATCGTATTCACAGGTTACGTACCTCTCGGGTATAGGCTAAATGCTGAATATCGGGCAGCCGATATACTGGCGTTTCCTTCAGTCACCGAGGGCAGTCCCAGAGTTTTACTGGAATCTGCTGCGAACTCACTACCCATTGTTACTACAAACGTTGGCAGTGTAAACGATCTTTTTGTTGACGGCCAGAGTGCTATTATTGTACCTCGTGGAAATGCTGAAGCCATGGCCCGCGGTATAGCGCGATATCTGGACGAACCGAATTTGCGAAAGAGATGCATAATTAATGCGAGAAAAATTGCCCGCAAGCACAAAGCAAAGTCATTCATCAGCCATATCATCGATAGACTAGAGGAGAATGCAAAATCTGTTAATTCGTCGAATCTGACGTAATATCAGAGAATTATCAGAATATACAATCAACAAGAATTTGACATTCAACTCGACTAATTAACGAGTAAATTTTCTTGTCCATTGCTGCCATGCATTCTGAGACCAGGTAAAATCGTTTATGTTCGAAAGTATTTTCTTTGTGTGCGCAGGATTTCTGTATCTTGTTTATGACGGTTACCTGAGAATTTTACAACTTGCTTCAGTTGTACAATCTAAAAATCGGATTGAAATTCCTGGTGCTTTTAAAGCGCCCCCGCCAAAAGTCACGGTAATTGTAACCGTTCACAATGAAGCTGATATTATTCAAAGTAAAATTGGAAATATTTTTAATTGTGACTTTCCTGCAGAGAAACTTGAAATCCTGGTAGCGTCGGATTGCTCTGACGATGGTACTGACGATAACGTAAGAAAAATGGAGATACCAAACATTCGGCTTTTCAGGCAATCAAAACGCACTGGAAAAACTGCGACTCAAAATGAAGCAGTTTCAGAAGCCTCCGGAGAAATTATTCTGTTTACTGATGTTGAAACAAGATTTGACAAACAGTTTTTGCGACGTATTGTGGCGCCCTTCTCAGAACCTATAATAGGCGGCGTTGATGGACATTTATTTTTCGTGATTAATGAAAAAAGTGGTATCGCCACAAGTCAAAATTGTTACTGGAATTATGAATTACGCTTGCGGCAACTCGAAACCAAACTTGGATTATTGGCTGTAGCATCCGGGGCATGCATGGCTATTCGAAAAGAGTTATTTCGTAAAATGGATTCCGCCTACGGAGAAGACTGCATTATTCCCTTGGATATTGTGATGCAGGGCTATAAAATGGTGCATGTACCCGATGCGATTGCCTACGATCAGCAAGCGCCCGATTTACAAAGTGCATTCAAAAACCGTGTGAGAATGACGCTTCGAAACTTCCAAGGGACCTTAAGCCGAAAGTCCCTACTCAACCCTTTTCGATTTCCCGGCTATGCGTTTGCTCTATGGCCACACAAGATTTTCAGATGGTTATCCCCTATTTTCCTGATTATGCTGACGGTCAGTTCTTTTTTATTAATGAACGCGTCGAAAGGTCATGTTTTTACTTCAATTTCGCTCACTATTTTTTACATCATCGGCTTTGTTGGCTGGCTTGCGGATAGGCATCAATGGCCGCTTCCGGTGGTAAAAAAGGTGTATAGTTTTTTATTGGCGAATCTCGGTTTTTTGGTTGGATTGTTTCGGGCAATTCTT
>JAHEHB010000478.1 GCA_024644775.1 Deltaproteobacteria bacterium | reverse complement strand
ATCCCAATAACGTGGCTTTAAAGTCACGCTTTGCAAGTGAATTCGTTGTGCGAACATCTCAACGCTTAGGTTCTCATATTCGATGTCGGCAAAGGATGAAATTTGACTGATTTCTTTGTCGATCTCTTTTCTGGTTGCCGATTCAATATAAAACTTTATGCCAAAATAAATCGAAACTAAAAGACCAACAGTAACGATAGCAATTATGGTTGTCTTTTTATATTTCATGTAATTTTTGAATTCTGTATCGTCTTGTGTAAAGATATGCGATACGCCCGAAGGGGATATTTCAGAATGTTTAAGGAGACAGGTCCTGGTGTGAAACGGTTTTCTTAAAACCTCATTTCGTTATGGTTAGGCCGATTAGAAAGTGCCCTCGAAATCGCCCCTGCTCGTCTTTTGTGATGTGGGTGATTTCAGTCTTTGAGTGCTCCACCGGGCTTGATTCCTCAACAGGATAATATTTCATGTCCAGGATGTCGCCCACAGCTAAGTGATTCATAATATCGGAATCTTCTCGCACCAGGATACACACCCCTTTTGAGGATATATTCCAGATTTTAAATTGATAAAGCGAATCCAGACCTTTTTTCGAAAATTCGACGCTGAAATACTTGTCGACGAGGGTTCGGACTTCGGATCTTCGTTCTACCGAGGATTCTCCGACTTTCCTGTATTTTTTCACGTCCGCACCCTTGGATGACGATTTTTTCCCCAAACCTTCATAAATGCGTTCCATACAACATATTTTTTATTTTGGCAAATCAAATTGCAAAAACTTATGATTCCTGTTAGGTCTATCCTAACGCCGGATATTGTGAACTCTTAACAACACTACCAACAACAAAGGAGTCCCTCCATGGAAGAGATTATGGAGATCATCATCGCCAGAGACCCAGCGGAAAAAGAATTTCACCAAGCCGTTACTGAAGTGATGGAATCGATTCAACCGGTATTGGATAAAAATCCTGAATATCGTCATACGAAGATATTAGAAAGGATTGTTGAACCCGAACGTGTCGTCGTTTTTCGGGTACCCTGGATGGATGACAGAGGAGAAATTCATGTGAACCGGGGATTTCGGATTGAAATGAACAGCGCGTTGGGGCCCTACAAAGGAGGGCTTCGGTTTCATCCCTCCGTGAATCTATCGATCTTAAAATTTCTGGCATTTGAGCAGACCTTTAAAAACGCCCTGACGACCCTTTCGCTCGGTGGGGGAAAGGGGGGATCCGATTTTGATCCCAAAGGGAAATCCGACAATGAAGTCATGCGATTTTGCCAAAGTTTCATGTGCGAACTTTTTCGCCATATCGGTCCAAACACGGATGTACCGGCTGGCGACATCGGGGTGGGTGCCAGGGAAATCGGTTATCTTTTTGGGATGTATAAGAAAATTAAAAACGAATTCACCGGTGTTCTCACCGGAAAGAGTGTCAACTGGGGAGGTAGCCTTATTCGCCCGGAAGCGACCGGCTACGGATGTGTTTATATGGCAGCAGAAATGCTTGCCACGAGAAACACTACGCTTGAAAGTAAAACCTGCTTGGTTTCCGGTGCGGGAAACGTTGCCCAGTATACGACTGAAAAGCTTTTGGAACTGGGTGGAAAGGTGGTTACACTGTCGGATTCTTCCGGCTATATTTTTGATGAAAGCGGTGTCGATAAAGAAAAGCTGGAATATGTAAAAACACTCAAAAATGTTAAACGGGGAAGAATAAAAGAGTATGCCGATAAATACCCAACAGCTGTCTACACAACGGCAGATCCAAATGCGGAGTCAAATCCGCTGTGGAACCATCCGGCAGACTGCGCCTTTCCATGCGCCACACAAAATGAAATAAACCAAAATGATGCCCAAAACCTCGTAAATAACAAGATCCTGTCTGTGTGCGAGGGAGCCAATATGCCGACGACGCCGGAGGGGGTCAATATATTTTTAGATAACAAGATCTTGTATGCACCCGGTAAAGCCGCGAATGCGGGCGGGGTAGCGGTTTCCGGATTAGAGATGTCGCAAAACAGCATGCGACTCAATTGGCCCCGACAGGAAGTGGAACAGAGACTCCAGATCATTATGAAGAGCATCCACCAAACCTGCCTTGATGCAGCAGAAGACTACGGTACGCCCGGCAACTATCTAAACGGTGCGAATATTGCCGGTTTTGTCAAAGTGGTGGAGGCAATGTTGGATCAGGGCCTCATTTAACAGCAGGAACCAATTTTAAAACATTTCAGTTTGTTCAAGGTCAAGTCGAAGATCCCGGACTTTGAGCGGGGAAAGGCGATCCGTCGGCGGATACCTGACACAGCGATTGCGCAAAATGGGACGTTTTGAATTTGGCTCGTAGAATTTTTTACCTTACCCCTCTCTCCTTTTTGACGGCATCATACGCTTCCTGGACTTCCCTGAATTTATTTTGGGCGAATTCCACAAATTCTTCGGGCAATCCCTTTGAAACGATTTTGTCGGGATGATAATCCTGAACCAGTTTTCGATATTGTCGTTTTATTTGTTCATCGGAATCTGTCTGTTTAGAATTCAGTACTGCATAATACTTCTCCACATCGTTTACATATTTTAACCGAAGCGTTTTGTATCGATCTTCTGCAAAATTAAAGATATGCACGGCGGACCGGATAAATTTTTCTTCCTTCTCACTCAACGGCCCATCCGATACCGCCACTCGTATTAGAATATCGATCATCAATTCAAGAAACTGGGGCTGATATCGGAACTGATTATAAAACTGAATCGCGAAATTTTCAAAGGATTCATGGGACTGTAGGGCGGTCTGGAAAATATGCCGGGCGTAGCGCCGGCTTTCCGGATTGAGGCTCAAATCTTCCGCCATGACTCTCTCAATCGTATCGATTTCTTCTCTTTCAATGCGACCATCGGTCTTAACCAATTTTGCCAGCATAGAGAATGCCGCCACAAAAAAAGTAAGCTGAGCCGTTTCTCCTGATGACAGATACTTATGAGTTTCGACCGCCTCATCTCTATCAAATGCATGACCGAATACAGCGCCTGCCACGGCGCCCAATGGCCCCGCCAAAGCAAATCCGATGGTGCCTCCCACCATTTTTCCGAGCCATCCCATAACCTGAAATCCTTTTAAACAGAAAAGCGCAATATTGAAATTGCGCTCATATTATCGTTGTGTTTTCCGGTACCGAAGGAGGGGGTTACGATCCCGGTTGACAATTTTTATGACGTAAAATCAATATGTTGAATGTTACAATAAATACCTATAAATATTTGATACTCCGCAGTGTAAGCTTATTATATATCTCAAAAAATGTGAAATTAAAAGGAAAAAACAGTTTTTAACGCGATCTTGACTTCTCTGTCTTACCGAGCATGTTTTGTAAATATTGGGGTACTCTCATTCAAAAGCAATCGGAGTGATTGTCATGGACAAAAGTAGGGTGGTGAGGTTTTGATGGAGGATTTTGCCGGCGACATTGACTCCAAAACATTCTGTGCACCTAAATATTGTACCGACATTAGAGTTAATTTAAAACTTGAAAAATAATTTATAATATTCTTAAATAATTGTAAAAAACTTAATTAATAAGCGAAGGTTGTCCTGGGGATCGTAAAATATTGAAGTTATTCGGTCGTGTTTTAAGGGTTGCTTATGTGTTGACGTATTCGGTAACTCATGCGCAACCATTTTTTTATATTTTACAATCGGCTTGGCATGAATCCTGCTCATGAAATTTGAAATTTGAAGACGGAGGACATATGATACCCAAATGTATTGAAACAGTGATTCGGTATTGGAAAAGAAGGGATTGGGTCGTTAATATTCTTGAATTTGCATAACAGTTAATTCAGTTAAACAATCGGAAAGGAGGAGGTTATGCGGTTATTGACACGATCGGATTTTGATGGACTCGTATGTGCGGTATTACTTGTTGAGGCGGGTATTGTAGATAGTT
>JAHEHB010000132.1 GCA_024644775.1 Deltaproteobacteria bacterium | reverse complement strand
AAGACGAAGATGGCCACCAGACCCAGCCAGAAGCTGGGAGCCGAAACCCCGACCAGGGCAAAGGTCATTACCAACTTGTCTTGCCAGGCGTTTTGTTTTACTGCTGCGATGACCCCGATAGGCACCGCCACCAGCACCGCATAGGTGAGGGCCAGAAGTGCTAAAGAAATCGTGCACTCGAGATGTTCCACGATCGCCTGGGACACCGGCTGTTGCAAAAAAATGGAGTTCCCCAGGTCACCTCGCAGGGCGTTACCGCCCCAGATTAAGAATTGCTTATAAATGGGCTGATCCAGACCCATCTCACGGCGCAGGGTTTCGATTTCCCGCGGCGTGGCTTCCAGGCCCAGCATCTGTGCGGCCGGATCGCCCGGAATGAGCCGGATCAACAGGAAGGTCAAGATCCCGACAAGGACGATCACCGGGATCATCAACAACAACCTTCTGGCAACAAATGTCCACATATCGTTTTCGAATTACGTGTGTTAGCTAAGGTTAAAAATTTTACGGTACTATAACCAAAACAAAAATAATACCGATTTTATCCCTTCCCTCAATCCCTCCCGCGCGGGGAGGGAAGTTTTATCTCCTCCCCCTGGACGGGGGAGGTTGGGTGGGGGTGTATAATATGGAAAATTTTCCTATCTTTTTTGGGTTATAGTTCCGAAATTTTATCGTCCCATTCGGAGAATGGGAGAAAAACCCTTACCTTTAGGCGAAGATTTCAGTTTTAATATGTTTTCAGGTGTCAAATTTCAGCGTGGAGACTTAATTGAACACAGAAACCAATAAACACCCAGGGTCTTACTTGCAACAAACTCGGAAGCCATTGTCTTTTGGCGGTCGAAGGCTTCACTATTTCCGCAGTCCTATAAAACCGTTAAGCACCTGGGTCCGCAGGATGAAAGCTCCGGGCAGGAGGCGTGTGCGCTGTCCTGCCCGGTACTCAGATATTTCAGCCTAGTCCTCGAGCCACGTGTTCCACAACCGGACGAGATACCAGGGAGTATACCCCTTCAGTTTCGTGGTGTGGATCTGGTAAATGTTGTCGTCGAATTCCTTGATGAAGATCACGTCCTCGTAAGTCATTTGTTGCAGTTTTTTATAGATTTCGTATCGCTTCTTAAAATCGCTCTCCTGCATACCGGCCTCCACCAGCTTGTCCACTTCCGGGCTGTTGTATCCGAAAGAGTTCAGCTTGCTATGCCAGAGAATGTTGTGGTTGGTGGGATCGAAGCGAGTGGAGATGCCGCTAAAGCCAATGTCCCAGTAGCCGCCCTTCAGCCAGCGCTGGATGGTGGCCGGCCAGTCGATGACAATGAGCTTCGAGGGCACGTTGATGCGCTTGAGTTGCTCTTGAATGCTCACGGCCGTCTTGTACATGTAGGCGTAGCCCTGATTGGTCATAATACGGATTTCGCGGCCGTCGTACCCGGCCTCCTTCAGCAGTTTCTTGGCCTTTTCAGGATTGGCTTGATTGTATAGCTCTTTACCCGCGTCGTTCCAGAAGACGTGCTCTTTGAACATGACCCCCGGATCCAGTCTTCCCGGGCCGGTACCGGCGGCTTTCATGATCTCTTCCATGTCCAGCAACGCCTGGACGGCCTGACGCATTTTCAGGTTGCTGAAGAGACTGGGTTTGCCGTCCGGATCGGGATGATAGTTAAAATAGATGATCGGCCAGCTGAATGGTGCGATGCGGGTGACCTTTAAGCCCGGTTTGTCTTTTACCTTCATGGCCAGGTCGTAGGGCACGCGGTCGCCGAAGTGATACTGGCCCGTCTCTACGCCGGCGATGCGGGCAGCAGGCTCGGCTACCTTGTAGAAGCGGATTTCCTTGTAGTAGGGTACGCGGTCGCCTCCTAAGCCGTCACCCTCGACCTCATCGTGAGGCTTGTAATCCTCGAAGTAAATCATACTTACGTAACGATCCCGTGGCCACTTGTTGAATTTATAGGGGCCGGTGCCCACCAGATGCTCCGGGTCGTGGGGTAGGCGATCAGCCGGATAAAACTTTCCGTCCTTGTCATAGAGCGCCTCTTTGGGAAGGATGGAGACCTGGGCCACAGGACTTGCCAGGGCGGGAAGCAACGCTCCGGTTGTCTCCGTGAGATCGAAGCGCACGGTGTGCGTATCGACCGCTACCACATCCTTGACCATGTAGAGGTCTTTATTTCGGCGCCCATGCTCCATGAAGCGCGTGAGGCTGGCTACCACATCCTCTGAAGTCATCTCCTTGCCGTTGTGGAACTTTACGCCCTGGCGCAGATGGAAGGTGTAAGCCAACCCGTCAGATGATATCTCCCATTTTGTGGCCAGCATGGGGACGATCTTGAACTTTTTGTTGTAGGTCACCAGCGACTCGAAAATGTTCATGCAAATCTCGCGGCACGCCGTGGCCGTGCTGGCCTGCCAATCGAGGGTGGGTGGATAGGCATTCGCCGCCACCTTCATAATACCTCCCTGGCCGGGTTTGGGAGGGCCGGCCCAGGTCACGTTCAGTGAAAGGGCCACTACGCAAATTGCCGCCAGCAAAACGAACCATACTTTTCTACTGACCATTTCGATCCTCCTTTCTATCAAAATAGGTTAACATTCACGAACAGCCCGAACACGATGTTTGTTATCGGCTACACGGTTTGTATCCTGTGTTGCCGACAGGGACCGCACATTTTTTATCCTGCTCGGTGTGTTTCGCATTTGAAAAAGAGGTGAATACGCCTAAGCAGTAAAACAGAGTCCGAATAAAAGTCAACTGTTTTTTCCACTGGGCCTTCTTTTCATGACGGCACCCGCAATGATACCAGGGAGTTAGTCGTTTATTAAGATCTGTTTTTTTAGGTGGTTGAATTCCTCAAGGGTGATCAGTTTTTTTTCAAACAGTTGCGCAAGTTCGTTCAGTTCTCGAATACGGGCGGTGGTCGGGTCCTCCAGTTGAAGTGTTTGGTGGTTGGATTCGTCCTCCAGTGCCGGTGGGTTATTTTCTCGGCCCAACTTCACCGAAGCGATTCCACCCAAAAAGCTCACTTCGACGTTTCGGCCTTTAAAGAGAGGTGATGTATTCATCTCGTGGAGGGTTTGTTTTCCCTTCGATTTGACGCGACGGTAAAAAAGATAGAGCGACAGCAGTATGACCGTGATGCAACCCAACAGAATCCAAAGCATGTATTGGGTGACGCCCCGGAAAAAAATAACCAAAAGCCCCAATAGCGCGATAAACAGTAGATGGAGAAACAGGATGACATGAGTCAGTAAGACTCCTTTGAACAGCTCTCCTCTGTCACTATTTTTTTTAAACGGCATCGTCAGCTCTGCTTTCTTTGTCAAATATAATCATCATCGGTTGATTATCACATTTATATGTGCGATTTTCATTCTTCATTCTTTTTTCGGTTATAGTTTCGATATCTTAAACAAAATACTCAATACGAAACACTAAAACTTAACTGCAATTTTCGATGGGAAAAAATTATTGGACAATTTGGACGGCCACCCTGCTGTTTTTTGCAGCTTTTTATACGCTTTTGATCCCCTTTCCGCTTTATCTTGTTAAGGCGGGCCTCCGAGACTGGCAGATTGCCGTCGTTATGGGGGCATTCGGCATCGCATCCCTCATTGTTCGACCGTTGGCAGGCGTTTTTTCAGACACTTGGGGACGTCAAAAAATCATGCTGGTTGGCGCAGGGGCGCTGGTTGTCGGTGCGGTCGCTGTGAGCCTGACATCAAAATCGGTTTTGCTCTTTGGTCTCCGTGTGCTCCAGGCCACGGGTTATGTTGCCTTTACGACAGCCGCCACGGCACTGATTTCCGATCTTGCACCACCCGAAAAGCGGGGATCCGCGATGGCGCTTTTCGGCACTGCGGCCAACGTTTCGATGACAACAACCCCCGCATTGGTAAACGCGATTCTATACAAGATCCAATTGAGCGGCGCATTTGTATTGTCCGGTGTTTTGGCCATAATCAGTGTAATTATGGCGCTGCGGGTTGGGCAGGAACAGCGCTTTGTAAAACAAAAATCTGCCTGGGTTAATTTGCTGAACGTGGCAAAAAAACTGCGGATTCCTCTGGCAGCCGCTGCTTTGTTCGGAATCAGTTTTGGTGCTTTTTTTCAATTTTTACCGCTGCTCACGGAAAGACGTGATATCGGTCCCGCCGGTCTGGTGTTTACCGTATATGGCGCCAGTCTTATCCTCACGCGATTGGTAACGGCAAAAGGACGGTTGTTGGACAGATACAACCCGGGGTGGATATTGCTGATTGCCTTCCTGATATTGGGGATGGGATTGTGCGGATTCGCATTTGTCGGCTCACAACAGCACCTGCTGCCGACTGCTGTCATTTTTGCCATTGGGGCGGGTACGCTTCATCCGCTTCTAATTGCCATTCACGTCGGACGGGTATCCGCCGATGAACGGGGCCGCGCCAGCGCCGTATTTTATTTCGGGTTCGATCTGGGAATCGGGATGGGGGCCTGGGTTTTTTCACCCATCTTACAATGGTACGGAATGACCGGTTTGTTCCTGCTTGCCGCCGTAACGGCGGTGATCGGAATGATGCCGGCGTTTTCGATGACAGCCTCTGCCATACCGGATTGAGCGGCAGTTTCACATACGCTGCCTGTTCGATTATTTTAAAAATGGGGACAGAACAGGCATTCGGAAACCACCATGAAGGATAATTCTAAGCAACTATAACCGAAAAAAAGGTTGATGTTTTTAACCTTCTTATTCACCCCCACCCAGCCTCCCCCGTCCCCGCCTTGGGGCGGGATCTTCGACAAGGGGAGGAGTTCAAACTTCCCTCCCCGGGCGGGAGGGATTGAGGGAGGGGGACAAGGCGATAAAATTGACCTTACCTTTGTTTGGGTTATAGGACCGTAATTCCATGATGACGGGAGTTGATTCCGGTCCCAAAGGTACCGCCATCGGTGAACGGATCAAGTGCAGCGGTCCTTGAGGGAAAACACCCGGACGGGAAGGCTGCGCGCCGTCCCGCCCGGTTAGTAAAGAATCTACCGTCTAGTCCTCAAGCCAGGTATTCCACAGCCGTAACACATACCAGGGGCTGTAATCTTTCAGCTTGGCGGTATGGACTTGGTAGTTGTTGTCGTCAAATGTCCGCATCCAGACCACATCGTCATACATGAGCTTTTGCACCTTTTTGTAGATTTCGTAGCGTTTTTCAAATTCAACCTCGTTTTCCCCTGCCTCTAGCAGTGCGTTCATCTCGGGTTTGTCGTAACCACCGTACGACGAGGCGCCGCGCAAGGAAAAATTATGCTGGCTTGGGTCAAAGCGGGTCGTATTTCCGGTGAAGCTGATGTCCCACGAACCGCCCTTTAACCGCATTTTAAGTTGCGTGGGCCAGTCCACGATAAGAAGCTTCGCGGGCACGTCGATACTTTTGAGCTGGGCCTGTAAGTACACGGCGGCCTTGTACATGTACGGATACTGCTGATTGGTCATGAGGCGAATTTCTCGGCCGTCGTACCCGGCTTCCTTAAGCAACTGTTTGGCTTTTTCGGGGTTGGCCTGATTGTACAGTTCTTTACCCACATCGGTCCAGAACACATGCTCCCGCCACATGATGCCCGGATCCAAACGGCCGGGTCCGGAACCCGCCGCTTTCATGATCTCTTCCATGTCGATAAGCGCTTGAACGGCCTGACGCATCTTCAGGTTGCTGAACAGGCTGGGAGTTCCGTCCGGATCGGGCTGGTGATTGAAAAAGATGACGCCGTAGTGAGCCGGGGAAATCTTTGAAATCGCGACGCCCGGCTTGTCTTTAACCTGCATGGCCAGCTCGTAGGATACTTCGTCGGCTAAATGGTACTGTCCGGTCTCCACCCCTGCGATTCGGGCATCGGGTTCGTTGACCTTGTAAAAACGGATTTCTTTGTAATACCCGACTCGGTTGCCACCCAGACCGCTTTCGCCGGGAACGTCGGTATGCGGCGTGTAGTCCTTGTGGTATGTCAGACTCAGGTATCGGTCCCGCAGCCATTTGTTGTACTTATACGGGCCGGTACCGATGACGTGTTTTTCATCGATGGGGATCTTCATTGTTGGAAAATAGGTGCCGTCGCTTTGCATGACCGCTTCTTTGGGCATAATGGAGGCGTGGCTCAGGGGGCTTCCCAAGGATGCCAGAAGCGTTCCTGTTTTGCGTTCCAGATCGAAACGCACCGTGTACTTGTCCACAGCCACCACGTCTTTGACCATGGCAAGATCCTTACCCCGTGCCCCGTGTGTTTTGAACCGTTTGATGCTGTGGACCACGTCCTCTGAGGTCATCTCCTTGCCGTTGTGAAACTTGACCCCCTGGCGCAAATGGAAGGTGTAGGAAAGACCGTCAGGCGCCATTTCCCATTTGGTGGCGAGCATGGGCACGACCTCGTATTTGCGGTTGAATGTGACCAGCGCCTCGTAAATGTTTGCGCCCACGATTCGGGTGATTAGAGCGGAAGTGTCCTGCCAAATCAATGTCGGCGGGTATGCTCCCGAGGCTACCTTGAACAGCGGCCCCTCACCGGGCTTCGGCGGGCCTGCAGAAACGGTACCGGTCGTTCCGATCAATAGGGATAACGCGATCGCTGCCGAAAAAACAAACCATAACGTTCTTCTTGCTTTCATTTTCTCCTCCTTTCAAGAATGAATGATGAAATGAATAAGAATTTGCTGTTGAAGGGTCGGGCCATCATAAAGTGCCGGTTAAATAAATACCGGCTGGGTTCCACTATTTCTTCCTAAGCCAACCGCTTCTTATTGTCAAGCGGCATTTTGCCGATAAAAAGTCAATGTCATCAATTTAACATCAACTCTTCGTGGGAGTAGCTTCCAGCCACGAAGAGAATTCGATCTGGAGTCTTGATCTCCCGGGAGCGGGATCCCACAGAAATATAACCATTTCTTAAAGTTAATGACATCGAATAAAAAGTTGTTGCTTTTTGAATGGTATTTGTTATCGATCCGATATTGATTTGAATCAAATAACGGAGAAGCAGCAATGAATAACCCGGTTGTATTGGATGTAAAAGAAAATAGGGAAATCGCCACCCAATTGCTTCAGGACCTGATACGGATACCCAGTTATCAAACAGAATCTGATGTGGTTCAGTATCTGGCAAAAAGGTTCGAAAAGCTGGGGATTCCCTATCGGACGCGAAAGATTAACGAGGCAGGCAGGGAGAACATCGTCGCCACTTGGGGTGAGGGAGAGCGCTCTCTTATTTTGAACAGCCACATGGATACCGTCTCTCCCGGTGATCCGGCGGAATGGACCCACCCTCCGTTTAGCGCAGAGATCGCAGACGGAAAGGTTTACGGCCGAGGCGCTGCGGATGCGAAAGGGTCGCTGGCGGCGATGATCTCGGCTCTGGAGTCCATCGTTCGCTCGGGCAACCCTTTGGATGGAAAACTCATTCTAACGGCTGTGGCCTATGAGGAAGAGAGCGGCCTTGGAACCGAAGCAGAGGTTACGGGCGGCACATTGGCGGATGCTGCGATCATCGGCGAACCCACCGAACTCCAGGTGCATGTGGCCCACAAGGGAGTCGTCCGGCTTGCAGTTACAACACACGGAAAGGCCGCTCATGCCAGTGAGCCTTGGGAAGGCGTAAACGCCATATCGAAAATGGGAGGGGTTACCGCATGTTTGGATCGTTTGGCAGAGGAAATTTTCCAGAGAGTCGATCCACTCCTGGGTCCGGCCACTTTGGCGGTCACCAAGGTCGAGGGAGGCATCGGGCGGAACATTATACCCCCCAGCTGCCGCCTTGTTCTGGATCGAAGGATCCTCCCCAAAGAGACCTTGGAATCCGCCCAAAAAGAGATCGAAGATGCACTGGATCGACTCCAAAAGGAGGATCCACACTTGAAGGTTACTGTAAAGCTTCTTTCTTTTGCAGAGGCAGCGGCCACCTCGCCGGAGGACAGGATCGTTCAAGTGGCTCTTGGGAGCCGTTCGGAGGTTCTACAAGAGGTTTCTGAGGCCGGTGGGTTTGGCGCCTGCTGCGACATGCGGTTTTTAAAGAACCAAGGGCGGGTTCCATCGATCATTTTAGGGCCGGGGAGCCTGAGCTTGGCTCATAAGACGGACGAGTTCGTTCAGATCGACGAATATTTAAAAGCAGTGGATCTATACCAGCGGATTGTTTTGAATTGGCTTCAATCCGCTAAAACCCCGCGTCTTCATCAATTCCCAACATGATATTCATATTTTGTATCGCCGCACCCGACGCCCCTTTTCCCAGATTATCGAACCGTGAGCATACCAGGATTTGTTCCTCGTGGCCAAAAACGGATATTTCGAGTCGGTTGGTTCCGTTGCAGGCGGTGGCGTCCAGAAATCCTCCATCGAGGTTGGATTCTTCCTGAAAGGGCATTACCGAAATAAACCGCTGCCCTTCGTACCAGGAGGCGAGGACATCATGGATCTCTTGTGGCGTTTTCTCTTTTGTTAAGAGCCTCGGTAGCAGTGGGACCGAAACGATCATGCCGCTGTGGACGTTGGCGACAACCGGCATAAAGAGCGGTGGATGGACAAGACCACTGACTGCCTGCATCTCCGGCAGATGTTTATGATTCAGCGCTAATGCATAGGGCCGGGGACTGCGAAGCGCTTCGGTCGGTTCATTCTCTTCATAGGCGGCGATCAGTTTCTTACCGCCACCACTGTACCCGGTCAGGGAGTGGCAGGTGAGAGGATAGTCTTTGGGGAGAATTCCCTGTTGAACCAAGGGATAAACGATCACATTAAATCCGGTGGCATGACAACCCGGTACCGCCACCCGTTTGGCGGAGATAATCTTTTCCCTCTGAACGCTGCTCAGTTCGGGTATACCATAGGTCCAGGCCGGATGGGTCCGGTGCGCCGTGCTGGCGTCGATGATTTTCGTATTCGGATTGGTGGCCAGTGCCGCTGATTCCCGGGCGGCCTCATCGGGAAGGCACAGAAAGACGACGTTTGCGCTGTTGATATATTCCTGTCGGAACTTTGGATCTTTACGTTTTTCCGGATCGATCGTTATGATTTCAAGATCGTCTCGTGGAGCGAGTCGCTCATGGATTTTTAAGCCGGTGGTACCGGCATGGCCATCGACGAAAATGGTAGTTTGCATAGACAATTCTCCGTGTTCAAGGTGAAAGGTTCAGGGTTCAAGGTTAAAGGGCTGCGACTGATGGACACTGCTTATAGCGTTTTCATATGACCGTCATCGCTGGCCTGAAAAGCGGTCGGTTTAATCGAAAAAGAAACTCCAGCATGACAAATGTCAATTGATGAATGTCGAATTAAGGAATTCTTTCCATTTTATTTGTAAAAAAGAACAGAGTGAGCCGACTTCGCCATAGTGGCCGAAGGATACGACGGCTGAAAGCGACAGCCACAATTCGTTCCACCGAGGCAGATCAATCATCATTCGTCATTCCATGAAGTTTCATATGAATTGTTTCGGGTTTTTCAACCTGGAACGTTGATCCCTGAACCGTTCAACCTAGGCAATACCTTAAAACAAATATAGACAAAAAGTAGATAAAATGCAATGTCGGATCAGTTTCGAATCCTCTACCGAACGTATCGCCTATCCAACATGTTTTCATCTCTCAGCATCCCATCAGCGAGAAGACAGGAAGTAAGGTGGCGGACTCACCGACACAACTGATTGATCATTTTCTCATACACACCCACCGCGTTCTGCAACTGTGTGATGTCGATCCATTCTCCACGCGTATGCGCCTGAGCGATACTGCCGGGTCCCAAGATCACCGGCTGAGTAAACTTCTGGTACGCCTCAGCCTCGGTACCGTAGGGCACAGTGATTGCTTTTGGGATTCCGGTGGCGCGACACGCGGCCTGCACCACATCGGCGTCGGGGGTGATATAGAAGGGCTCGATAATGCGATATTCCACTTCCAAATTGTGCGCTTTGGCCTTTTCTTCGATCATCGCAATCTGCTCGTCGCGGTGGTCGTTAGGCATGAGACGCAGGCTCAACCGCGCAATGGTTTTTGCCGCAGTGACATTCGGACGGCAGTTGCCGTCGTCGATGGTCAGGTTAAAGCCGTTGGTGGGAGGGGCAAACTCATGGTTTTTAAAACGATCCGTATTTTGATAGACAGGGAGGAGTGCGGACATCTCGGCCAGGAAAGGAGCGATGAGGAAGTTAGCCGATACTCCTTTTTCGGTGCTGGTGTGGGCTGCCTCGCCATGCGCTGTCACAGTGATGAGTGCGCCTCCCTTGTGGGCGTAAACCGGCTGTAGTTCGGTCGGTTCAGCCACCACGGCATATTCGGGCCAGTTCTCCTGTAGCGTGGCCGAGTGGTCCAGGATGTAGTGTGCACCCAGGTGACCGTTCTCTTCGTCGGATGTGATCACAATGTAGATCGGTTTTTGCAGATTATCGGCATCGACGTTGGCAGCAGCCAGCATGGTAGCCACCAGCCCACCCTTCATGTCGCAACTGCCGCGGCCGACCAACCTGCCGTCCTGGATGATGGGGTCGAATGGATCCCTCTCGAACGGGTTGCCGGGCACCGTGTCCGAATGAGAGAAAAAACCGAGACCTCCCATGCCTTTACCCCGTTTTGCAACGAGATTGGCCTTCTTTTCACCGTTGGCATCGATATAGCTTACCCGTTCCGTCATGAAATCGTGCGCTTTCAGCCAATCCTGCAAAAAATCAATGATACCTACATTGCTATGGGGCGTCTCCGACGGAATTGCTATCAATTTCTGGGTTAATTTGATTACTTCGTGGTACATAGTAATTTTCTTTCCATAAAAACTTGTTTTTAAAAGCGGCAGGTTATCTACAAGTGGGAATTTTTACCATTACCAATATTGCTTACCAACATTCCGGATTCGATACGGCAAATGAAACCGAGTGTTTCTTTAATGCCACCGGTTTCTATTGTCAAGAGACCTTTTATCCTTGGGTGTAATTCAACACTGTTGGATTAAGTTACCGGTTTCAGGTTTTCCCGCCTTCCGGAGGGATTCAGGTTTCAGTTCTTGGGTTTCTCGCGCCTGACACTCCTCGTCTGAGAAACCTGGTAAAATCCCAAATCTCAAGCACCAAATTCCAAATAAATCTCAAATCCCAATATTCAATGACCAAACAGGTAAGGCAATATCATTTTGCAATTTGTGTGGCTCTATCTCAACCCCTGAACCTTTGAACCCCGAACCCTAAACCCCTAAATCCTCTTCTGAGGAACCTCGTTTTTTGTAGTGATGAATATAGCTCCGTTGGTGGTTTAGCTCCTGAAACCTGACACCCGAAACCTGACACCAAAAAAATTAGCATGGGATTACCACTCGCTGGCCAGCTTTCTTTCCACCTTTCCCCAATTGGCGCAAATGGTTTCCACGGCATCTTTGGCGATGTCCAGATGGGTGTTCATGTATTTTGTGTAGATTTCGTCGTGGAGTTTTTTATCCTTTATGCCCCTTCGTTGCAGCGGCGTGTCCGAGATGAGCATGATCGAGCCGATGGGCACCTCGTAATGATAGGCCACGGAAAAAAGCGTGGCCAGCTCCATATCGATGGCAAGAATCCGTTGCTGCCTCAGATATGCTACAAAATTATCGTCGAATTCCCACAACCGTCTGTCTGTTGTGTAAACGATCCCACATCGAGGTGACAGACCGAGTTTTCGAACGGCGCCGATACAGTAAATATTTACCGAAGATGCCGGGATTGCCGGGAACTCCGAGGGCAGATAATGCCGGCTGGTTCCTTCTCCCCGTATGGCCGCTGAGGGGATCACAAAATTACCCACCTCCAGCGTATCGTCGATACCGCCGCACATGCCAAGGACGATCACCGACTTGAGATTGTCGAGATAGGCCAGACAATTGATAATCAATGCGGCCTGTGGCGAGCCGATACCGAAGTCGATCATGGAACAGTTTAGGTTTTTCGCATTGACGATCCGAAAATTTCCTTCATGGTACTCCCCTTTGGTCCTTTTGCGGAACGCCTCGATATACTGCTTGAAATTCGTGATGAGCACGTGATCGCAGAAGTCTTCAAGCGGACAGTTCGTATATCTTTCCAATGTCTGCCGGATATATTCATGTTCTTTGAGCCCCATGGGTCTTTCCTTTGAAGGGTTTTATCGCCGAATATCACCTGTCGGCAGCTTCATTTTTAAAACGGTTTCAGTAAGTTCTTCGATTTGTCGCTGTGTTTCTGCCAGGGACGGCGTCAATTCTGCAACCGATTCTTTTGATTCGCGACGCAGCATCTGTTGGTATTTTGTCGTTTGAGCGACGAGTTCATTATACTTTTTTGTGATGTCAAGACAAACCTTTTCCGTCTCGCCGGCACGCTCGCCTTCGATTGTGGCATTAAACGCCAACAGCTTAAGCCGTTCGCAGATTTCAGTGATGGTCGTCATCGTTTACACCCCTAAGTTCAGCATTGTTCGACCGCATGTCCTTTTACGAGGGACCACCTGACAAACCTCACGCAGGTACCCTTTCAAATTCAAGCATGAACCGTGCCGTGTCGTATTTTGTAAAAATATTGAATAATATCAATGTGTAATATTAAACCTTTAGGATCGAATAAACGGATGCCGGCAAAATCGAACCCTGCTACGGATCGATATAGTCACGATTTTGACATTTCATACGTACGCTGATTGAATAAAAAGGTAGTTACGGATTGCAGGAATTGTTAGTTTTTTGCATGAGGAGGGAAGCCAGGAGGCTATAAAGCTGGGAAGGTATGAG
>JAHEHB010000477.1 GCA_024644775.1 Deltaproteobacteria bacterium | reverse complement strand
TCACGTTTATTGACTCTTAGACCATCTCAAGGAGCTGATATCGATGAAATACCCACACCTGTTTTCACCCATTACGATTCGTCGCCGGCAAATACCCAACCGTGTGGTACTCGCCCCAATGGGGACGAAGTTTAATCATTATGACGGCAGTGTATCGGAACGATATGTCAATTACATGCGTGCCCGGGCGCAGGGTGGCGCCGGGCTTCTGATAACCGAGAACACGCATCTCCGTCATGAATATACCCAAACCACATCCATGGGCGCCTATCACGACCGTTTGGTTAGCGGTTTGAGTCGCTTGCCCCATGCGGTTCATCCTTTTGGTGCGAGAATCGTTTTGCAGATATCCATTCATGGCGGTGCGGCGCAAGAGCAGGTCATCGGTGCCCGACCGGTCGCACCATCGGCCATCGAAAGCCGGCTTTATCCTCAGATTCCCCGGGAATTGCGCATTGAAGAAATTGAATCTCTGATCGACGCCTATGTCCAAGGTGCATTGAGAGGATGGCGGGCAGGGTTTGACGGCGTAGAAGTCCATGCGGCCCATGGGTATCTGTTAACCCAATTTGTCTCTCCCCACACCAACCGTCGCGATGATGCATACGGTGGAGATTTTGAAGGTCGAATGCGTACTCCTTCGGAAATTGTGTCTCGAATTCGAATGGTTTGTGGGGAAGACTTCATCATCGGTTTCAAATACAATGGATATGAAAATCTGCCGAATGGAATCGATCCATCGCAGGCTTGTCAAATCGGACGTCATATGGAGAAAGTGGGTGTCGACTATCTTCATGTCGCAAGTCTCGGAGGTCCCATTCAAATCGGTGAGAATCCGGAATATCCAGCCGTTCCCTCTTTGTACACCTTGGAGCACAATCCGCTTCTTGAACTGGCCGATAGAGTCAAAGCCGAGGTAACCATCCCGGTGATAGCTGCCGGCGGCTTTAATCGACCCGAGGATGCAGAAGCCGCTATAAAGCGCAGGGCTGCGGATCTTATTGCCGTTGGCCGTGGGTTTTTGGCGGATCCCGACTGGGGATACCATGCGCGGCATGGGCGACCTGAAGAAATACGGCCTTGTATCAAATGCAATCAGTGTCATGTCGTGCTTGCGAAAACTCACCTGACGCGGTGTGCGATCAATCCCACTCTGGGTGAAATGGATGAAAGAAACGTCGATCGTGTGCATCGACCGAAAAACGTGGTCGTGGTGGGATCCGGGCCTGGGGGGTTGCAAACGGCTATCACCGCCTCAAAGAGAGGGCATCGGGTAATCTTGTTCGAGAAAGATTCGGAAGTGGGGGGTAACCTGCGCATCGGGTCGTTGCCCTTTTTCAAGGAAGATCTCCGTCGATTTTTTGACTACGCCAGACGCCGATTGGAAAGCAGTGATGTCGAGGTGATGCTCAATCGGGAGATCGATATCAAATATCTCAAAGCGCTTGCACCCGAGGTAATCGTCGTAGCGGCAGGTGCCGAGATGGCGTCACTGGATCTACCCGGCGGTGAACATGTGCATCGGGTAGTGGATGTTCTCGCCGGTCGGAAATCCCTGGGTGAACGGGTGATTCTCATAGGCGCCGGTTTCGTTGGATGTGAGGTGGGATGGCATCTAGCACAAGAGGGACACCGTGTTCACCTGATCGATATACTACCGATGGAAAAATTGCTCGAAGACGAGCATCCCATAAATAGAGCCGCCCTGTTTTATCAGTTGCAGCAGGCAGGGGTATCTCTGCAGTATGGCACCACCCCTTTACGGATCTTTGAAAAAGGCATGACCGTCGCATTTCGGAACGGAGAGGAGAAACAGGTTTTAGCCGATAGCATCGTCTCATGTATTGGTTTTAGGCCACGCCGTGAATTGTATGAAAACCTCAAAAATACCGAAGGAAACTGGGATTTATACGCAATCGGTGATTGTGTGAAAGTGGAAAATTTCTACCATGCCGTTCAATCGGCGTTCCAATTGGCGCGATATATATAGGTATTTGCAGAATACAAAGTGGGATGGTTTGGATTCCTACTTGCATTTCCTGATCCAAAATATTATGAAAATCATTAATCGGCGGAAGGGACTTAGAGTCTATTCAACCATTCATCCAAGCGGGTTTGACCCAAATTAAATGAAAGGAGGGTACGTTAATGATATTCAGATTGTTTGCTTCACTGTACCTGGCCGTCTTTGCAACGGCAATGATCAGCCAGCCGGTCCAGGCTGAAAAAAAGACCATCACAGTCTGGTCGTGTCATGATCAATGGAAAGAATCGTTGGATTATCACCAAAAAAACCTGGGAGAATTTAAACAAAAGCATCCGGATGTGGAGGTAAAATTTGTTCACATTCCCTACGAGGGGCACGATGCCAAGTATCTTACAGCCTTTGCGGGGGGCAAGGGTGGTCCGGATATTTTTAACGGTAAACCGGCATACTATGGCGGGTCAATCGGTATTGCGGATCGGGCCCCGAACGATCTTCAAAAGTTCTGGACGGAGAAGTTGGTCGGAGTGACCGCTCCCTTTTTCAAGATCAAGGACGAATGGATTGGATATCCGACCAGCTCGGACTTGGGAATGATGATTTATTATAACGTCGATCATTTCAAAGAAGTGGGTCTAGACCCCAATCGTCCACCGAAAACCTTCGACGAACTACTCGAATATGCAAAGAAGTTGACCACGTATGATTCCAGCGGCAAGATCACCCGAAACGGTCTGGCGCTGCGCTACACCGGTGCTCCCATCGGCTTGGCTGATAAAGCGTTGCCGTTTATTCACGCCTTCGGGGGGCGGATGTATTCGCCGGACGGTGACAAGGCCAGTGATTATCTGAACAGCGATAAAACAAAGGCCGCGCTGAAGTACATGCACGACCTGGTTTATAAACATAAGGTTTCCAGCCTGGAACTGGGTAAGCCGGTCGAGACCTTTGCAGCCGGAAAATCGTCCATCATCTTTAGGGAAAGCTGGCTGGTGGGTTGGATGGAAGATAACGCCCCTCAGATCAAGTACAAGATTGCGGCTCTGCCGGATGGGCCGGCGGGTTATCCGCGGCTGAGCCTTCTGTTCAGTTGGGCCTGGATGGTGAACAACAAAAGTCCAAACAAAGGCATCGCCTGGGACTGGGTTCGCTCGGTTTGCAATCTAAATACCGATATCGATTTGGCCAAACTGGAGGGTTACCTACCGGTCTGGAAAGAGGCTTTTGATGATCCGTTTGTAGCGGATCGACCCGACTACGAGGCGATGAAGGTTATATTGTCGCATCCGGCAGGGCCTTACTATGGCCATCCCAACATCAACGAGATCGCCACCAAAGTTGGGGAAGCGGTTCAAGCGGTGCTTTTTGGAGAAGACCCGGATCCAACCCTGGATAAGTACGCTAAGTCTGTGGACCGCTTGATGCGTCGCCGGTAGCAGCCTGGCATCCGACCGAATCCGGTACCATTTGATCACAGCACCCTGACCGTCTGTGGGCGACCCTGTGTAGTGTGGACCACTCCGGCAACTGGCCAGATCGTTACGAGATCCGATCGTTACGAGTTCCGGTCGTTACAAGATCCGGTTGTTTCGAGCTCCGGTGCAAAGAGAAAAACAGTGACAGCGTGTCTCCTGTTCCAAGCGTTGTTGTATTCGCAAGATTTTCGGATCGCATTGAAACTCCCGTATCCTGGTGAGAGACACACCGCTGGTAGTGCTCTCACCAGAACGGGAAGACGATTGTGCTCGAGAAATCTACCGATCTCCAGACAACTCGAAGACAACGGGTTTCGTTTACCGGGCGCCCATCGATAGAAAATCAGCCAATCATGCACCTATGAGGGCCATGAAAAACCTAAGCGCTATCATTTTCGGTCGCACCGTGCTTGAAAAGCGAAGCAGGATCGGATTGTTGTTTATCCTGCCGGCTCTGTTTTTTGTGGGACTTCTATTTGTCTTCCCCTTTTTGTTCAATGTC
>JAHEHB010000131.1:10836-12765 GCA_024644775.1 Deltaproteobacteria bacterium | reverse complement strand
TTCGAGGGTATTGCGTTCATTCCGATCCTCTTCGAATTGGTCTTCAGGCAGGAGCACGACCTTAACTCCGAGTTGTTTTCCAATGTGTTGCCCTTCCTCGAAGATTCGGCGTCCTAGCGGCTTGTCTCGGGCGGCAATTGATTCATTCTCCAGCCCTGGATACTCGCCCATGGCTTGGAGAGTAACTTGTGCAGCACCAAGACTTGGTGCCAGACGTACTAAGTGAGGAAACTCCTCTATATTTGTTTTCATCCCCACAAAGGCCAGTTCTACACGAGGGTGACTTACCCGTTTTTTTTCTTTCCACCATTTAACCCTTTGAAGCCCTTCCAGTACTTTTTCGAAACTGCCCGGTGGTAGAATGAACGAATAGGTCGTTGGTGTGGCTGCGTCGACGCTAATCACCAATTTCGAGAGATCGTATTCCACGATCTGCCGCGCCAGGTCATCTGTGATCAGAGTCCCGTTGCTGATCGTATAAACATGCGCCCCGTTTGCCGTAATCGTTCTCAGCAT
This sequence comes from Deltaproteobacteria bacterium, assembly GCA_024644775.1. The sequence goes on along the minus strand of JAHEHB010000131.1, from coordinate 12,249 downwards.
ATCCACATACAGCTCGGGGTGTAAAAAGGCCTCTCCCCACATCCCACTTAAATCCAGAGATACAATATATGGAAACAGCACGATAAGTTTCTCGAATATGTCCCATGGCATCACCTTGTTTTCTTCTGTATTCACCGCATGGTGAGTTTTCGGGCACATGCGGCATTTCAGATTGCATTGCGAAGTAATTTCAATGATCAGATGGCTAGGTAGAGGGACATGCCGCCCCGCAAGAAGCCATTCACGATATTTGCCAACTCTCAGTTTGCCCACAACCGTCTCCGATAAAACCCAAATGAATCGGTTTTAGCGCTTGCTTTATAACTACCCTTTTTAGCAATTATCTCCACCCCTTTCAAGGGTACCTCTTTTTTATTCATAACGCGGCCTCTATATAGGAACAACTTTATCAAAGCCAATATCGAGACAAGCGATAGCGGGTTTTTCTTTGCTACTTAATTAGCTATGGTGTTGAATGTACGAAAAACTTCTTGAAATGATCGCCTCTGAACTGGATAGAAGCAATATTCCTTCATAAAATCTTCGCTGGCTGTCCCCGGGACCTGGAGGATGTCGAGAATGTAATCATAAAAAACCCAGAAGTAGATCTTGCATACGTTAAACATTGGCTAACGGAATTATCTGAAGTTGTAGAAAAACCCTTTTTGGCTCAGTTTGAAGAAGCCTTGAAAAAAATCCAGTAGATGTTCCAATGCTTATTGCCCTTCGCTCAATCCCATGAATATAGGCTCATACCTTGACACACACTCACCATTTTGAAATACTTTTTTTTAAAAACCATGGTCTTATTAATATCAAATGAGGGGGATAAATGCGTAAGGGATTAATCTTAATTGTAGCGCTGTTTGCCACCATTTCCTTTTACGGGCCGGTATCGGCCAAGGAACCGAGGGTTCTGATCGCAAAACCGGATGATGGTGCGAACAATATTTCGATCGATTTGGTTGAGATCAGTATTTTCTTCAGTGAACCGATGGATACCCGAACATGGTCCATCCTTCAGGTCAAGGACCATGAATTTCCGCCGGTGTTGGCCGCCGAACCTCCCTGGAAGGATGAACAGACCTTTGTTCTCAGGTTGAACAAATTGAAACCCGGGACCAAGTACGGGCTTCAACTCAATAGCGGCACCAAGAAGGGTTTCAAGTCCGCAAACGGCACTCCCTTGCCGCCTAAACCGATCCGCTTCGAGACAGCCGGCCAAACAGGCGGGGATGATACTGGAAGCAGTCAGGATGAGAAGACGGAAAAGACTGAAAAGAAACCCGAGAAAAAACCCATGACAGACGACGAAAGAATTGCCCTTCACGTCATGGGCGGAACCTTGGGTATCTTTTTCCACGAGTTGGGGCACGGCATGATCGACATGTTCAAGTTGCCCGTCACAGGGCG